>JALOOY010000043.1 GCA_025454185.1 Thermodesulfobacteriota bacterium | reverse complement strand
TCTCCCGGAAAGGGGTGGAGCGGGACGCCCGCTCCCGGGCCATCGAAGAAGAAGAGATCGCCCGGATCATGAAGGACCAGAACGACGAAATCCAGATCATCCGCCGGGAGGCCCTGCAGCGGCTCAAGGAACTCACGGGAGGCAAGCTCTCGGCCGGGACCATCAAGGAGGAGCGCAGCGGCAAGGTCCTGATCACCCGGGGCGAGAAGATCACCGCCGAGAAGCTGGCCAGACTGCCGGTGAAGAAGTGGAAGGACCTGTCGGTCGCCAAAGGCAAGGACCTCAAGGAGGAACTGGAGGGGATCATCCGCGATTACCAGGAGCGGGTCCACTTCATCAAGGAAAATTTCGAAGGCAAGATCGCCAAGCTGAAGAAAGGGGACGAACTGCCCCCGGGCGTGATCAAGATGGTCAAGGTCTATCTGGCCGTGAAGCGCAAGCTCTCCGTAGGCGACAAGATGGCCGGACGCCACGGCAACAAGGGCGTGGTGTCGCGGATCCTGCCCAAGGAGGACCTGCCCTATTTCGCCGACGGCACCCCGGTGGACATCGTCCTCAATCCCCTGGGCGTTCCCTCGCGGATGAACGTGGGCCAGGTCATGGAAACCCATCTGGGCTGGGCCTCCCGGGAACTGGGGCGCAAGGTGGCGGAACTGGTCAGCGAACTGCAGCGCCACCAGGAAGCCCGTAAACTGTTGAAAAAGGTCTATGAATCCAAAAAGATCGACGGCTACTTCGACCAGGTGCCCGATGAGGGCCTGGGTCTGTTGAGCGGCCAATTCCGGGAAGGGATCCACATGGCCACCCCCGTCTTCGACGGGGCCAACGAGGCCGATATTCAGCGCCTGCTGCGGCTGGCCGGTCTGTCGGAGACCGGCCAGGCCCGGCTCTTCGACGGCCGGAGCGGAGACCCCTTCGACCGGCCGGTCACCGTGGGGGTCATGTACATGATGAAGCTGCACCATTTGGTGGACGACAAGATCCATGCCCGCTCCATCGGCCCCTATTCCCTGGTGACCCAGCAGCCCCTGGGCGGCAAGGCCCAGTTCGGCGGCCAGCGGCTGGGGGAGATGGAAGTCTGGGCCATGGAGGCCTACGGCGCGGCCTATACCCTCCAGGAGTTCCTGACGGTCAAGTCCGACGACGTGGTGGGGCGGACCCGCATGTACGAAAAGATCGTCAAGGGCGACAACGTGCTGGAAGCCGGGCTGCCGGAATCCTTTAACGTCCTGGTCAAGGAACTGCAGAGCCTGGGGCTGAACATCGAGCTGCTGGAAGGCGAAACGCCGGAAACGGCCCCCGGGGCCTAACGGTTTTAACCCCTGTGTAGAGGAGTACCTCCGTGGAAGATTTATTCAGTTATTTCGCCAAACCCAAGGACCCCCTCCATTACTCGGCCGTGCGCATCTCGCTGGCCTCGCCGGAGAAAATTCGGGAATGGTCCTTCGGGGAGGTCAAAAAGCCGGAGACCATCAATTACCGCACCTTCAAACCCGAGCGGGACGGCCTGTTCTGCGCCAAGATTTTCGGGCCCACGAAAGACTATGAGTGCAATTGCGGTAAATACAAGCGGATGAAGCACCGGGGCGTGGTCTGCGAGAAATGCGGCGTGGAGGTCATTCAGTCCAAGGTGCGCCGGGAGCGCATGGGCCACATCGAGCTGGCCACGCCGGTGGCCCATATCTGGTTCCTGAAGAGCCTGCCCAGCAAGATCGGCAATCTGCTGGATTTGACCCTCAAGGAACTGGAAAAGATCCTTTATTTCGAGTCCTACATCGTGCTGGAATCCGAGGAGGCCTCCCTGCCGGTGAAGACCCTCCTGGCCGAGGAGCGCTACCGCCAGGCCAAGGAGGAATTCGGGGAGCGCTTCAAGGCCGGCATCGGGGCCGAGGCCATCCAGGTCCTGTTGCGGGGCATGGACCTGGAGGGCGAATCGCGGGTCCTGCGGGAGGAGATGCAGAAGACCCACTCCGAGGCCAAAAAGAAGAAATTGATCAAACGCCTGAAGGTCATCGATTCCTTCAAGGATTCGGGCAACAAACCCGAGTGGATGGTCATGGACGCCATACCGGTCCTGCCGCCCGATCTGCGGCCCCTGGTGCCTCTGGACGGCGGCCGTTTCGCCACCTCGGACCTCAACGACCTCTACCGCCGGGTCATCAACCGCAACAACCGTCTGAAAAGGCTGCTGGAGCTCAACGCGCCGGACATCATCATCCGCAACGAAAAGCGGATGCTCCAGGAGGCGGTAGACGTGCTCTTCGACAACGGCCGGCGGGGCAAGGTGATCACCGGCACCAATAAACGGCCCTTGAAGTCCCTGAGCGACATGCTCAAGGGCAAGCAGGGCCGTTTCCGCCAGAACCTGCTGGGTAAGCGGGTGGACTACTCGGGACGCTCGGTGATCGTCATCGGTCCCAACCTGCGCCTGCACCAGTGCGGCCTGCCCAAGAAGATGGCCCTGGAGCTCTTCAAACCCTTCATCTACAGCAAACTGGAGGAGAAGGGCTTTGTGAGTACCATCAAGACCGCCAAACGGATGGTGGAAAAGGAGACGCCCGAGGTCTGGGACACCCTGGACGAAGTGGTCCGCGAATACCCTATCCTGCTCAACCGGGCCCCCACCCTGCACCGCCTGGGCATTCAGGCCTTCGAGCCCATCCTGGTGGAAGGCAAGGCCATCCAGCTTCATCCCCTGGTTTGCGCGGCTTTCAACGCCGATTTCGACGGGGACCAGATGGCGGTCCATATCCCCCTGTCCATCCAGGCCCAGATCGAGGCCCGGGTGCTGATGATGTCCACCAACAACATCCTGTCGCCGGCCAACGGCGAGCCCATCATCGTGCCTTCCCAGGACATCGTCCTGGGACTCTATTATCTGACCCGGGACCGGGCCTTTGCCCGGGGGGAGGGCAAGGTCTTTTACGGACCGGAGGAGGTGCGCCGGGCTTTCGACGCCGGGGAAGTGGCCCTGCACGCCCGGGTGCGCATGCGTTTCAACGGCGGCCTGCTGGATACGACCGTAGGCCGGGTGCTGTTGTCGGAGGTCCTGCCGCCCATGATCCCCTTTGAGCGGGTCAATCGGGTCATGACCAAGAAGGAGATTCGCAAACTGATCGACGACTGCTACCGCAAGGCCGGCATCAAGGCCACGGTCATCCTGGCCGACCGCTTGAAGGACGTGGGCTACCAATTCGCCACCCGGTCGGGCATCTCCATTTCCGTCACCGACATGAAGATCCCCCCGGAAAAAAAGGAGATCCTGGGCAAGGCCGAGGATGAGGTCCGGCGCGTGGAAAAGCAGTACATCGACGGGCTGATTACCGACGGCGAGAAATACAATAAGCTGGTGGATATCTGGGCCAAGGCCAGCGAGGACGTGGCCGTGGAGATGATGCAGGTCATGGGCAATGAAGTGGTCCAGGACCGGGAAGGCCGGGAGGTGCAGGTGCCCAGCTTCAACCCCATCTTCATGATGTCCGATTCGGGCTCCCGGGGCAGCAAGGACCAGATGCGCCAATTGGCCGGCATGCGCGGCCTCATGGCCAAGCCTTCGGGGGAGATCATTGAGACCCCCATCCGGGCCAACTTCCGGGAAGGCCTGAGCGTGCTGGAGTACTTCATCTCCACCCACGGGGCCCGCAAGGGTCTGGCCGACACGGCCTTGAAGACGGCCAATTCGGGGTACCTCACCCGCCGGCTGGTGGACGTTTCCCAGGACATGATCATTTCCGAGGAGGACTGCGGCACCATCGACGGCATTACCATCGAGTCCCTGCGCGAAGCCGGCGAAGTGATTCAGCCCCTGGGCGAACGGGTCCTGGGCCGGGTGGCCCTGACGGCTATCCGCGACCCCTACAGCGACGAGGTGCTGGTGGAGGCCAACCAGGAGATCGACGAAGCCGGGGTGGAGCGCATCGAGGAAGCGGGCCTCGAAAAAGTCGAGATCCGTTCGGTGCTGACCTGCCGCAGTTCCCGGGGGGTGTGCGCCCGCTGTTACGGGCGGGACCTGGCCTACGGCAAACCGGTCAACATCGGGGAGGCCATCGGCATCATCGCCGCCCAGTCCATCGGCGAACCGGGGACCCAGTTGACCATGCGGACCTTTCATATCGGCGGGGTGGCCAGCCAGCGCAGCGAGCAGTCCACCCTGCAGTCCCGGACCGAGGGGGAGGTGCGCTTTGTCCAGTTGAATACCGTGGAGAACCGCGACGGCGATCCGGTGGTCATGAACCGCAACGGCCAGATCGCCATCGTCGATGAAAAAGGCCGGGAACGGGAGCGCTATCCCCTGATCTACGGCACCCAGATGAAGGTCAAGGAAGGCCAGTGGGTCAAGGGCGGGACCCTGCTGGCCAACTGGGATCCCTTTACGATTCCCATCGTCACGGCGGTTACCGGGCGGGTAAAATTCGGGGACATCCTGGAAAGCATGACCATGGAAGAACGACGGGATGTGGTTACCGGGAAATCCAGCAAGGTCATCGTGGAGTACCGGGACGCCGAGATGCGGCCGCGCATTTCCATCAAGGACGAGATGGGCCGTACGGCCAAGCTGCCCCAGACCAACTCCTGGGCCCGCTACCTGCTGCCCCTGGGGGCCATCATCATGGTGTCCGAGGGGGACCCGGTCATGGCCGGAGACGTGATCGCCAAGATCCCCCGGGAAACCACCAAGACCAAGGACATCACCGGCGGTTTGCCCCGGGTGGCCGAACTTTTCGAGGTCCGGAAGCCGAAAGAACACGCGGTGATCAGCGAAATCGACGGGATCGTCACCTTCGGCAAGCACAGCAAGGGCAAACGGAAGGTCATCGTCACGCCCGAGGTGGGCGAGTCCCGGGAATATCTGATTCCCAAGGGCAAGCACGTGAGCGTCCAGGAAGGGGACCTGATTCAGGCCGGCGAAGCCCTCATGGACGGTTCGGCCAACCCCCACGATATTCTGAGCGTCAGCGGCCTGAAGGAGCTGGCCAAATACCTGGTCAATGAAGTCCAGGAAGTGTATCGGCTCCAGGGGGTCAAGATCAACGACAAGCATATCGAGGTCATCGTGCGCCAGATGCTGCGCAAGGTCAAGATCAAGGACCCCGGCGACACGGAATACCTGGTGGGCGACCATGTGGAACGCCAGGTGTTTACCGAGAAGAATCAGGAAATCCTGAGCCAGGGCGGCAAGCCGGCCCAGGCCGAACCCCTGCTGCAGGGCATTACCAAGGCCTCCCTGTCCACCGACAGCTTTATCTCGGCGGCCTCCTTCCAGGAGACCACCAAGGTCCTGACCGACGCCAGCATCGGTGGCGAGCGGGATTACCTGCGGGGACTCAAGGAAAACGTCATCATGGGCCGGCTCATACCGGCCGGCACCGGCATGGACGTGTACCGGCGCCTGAAGCTGCCGCTTGCCGGGGAACCGGCCGGGCTGCCCGAATCCTGAGGGGCCGGAAACAACATAAAAAACTGTTGACAAACTATAAGAAATATATTAATAATATGAATTTTTCAAAATAACCCATTTGTCTCCTGGGGGGGACCCCCTGCCCGGTGCCAATTGATCCCGGCAGGCGGGGGCGGCCAGGAAAAAAGCAGGAAGGAGTGTTATGGCAACCATTAATCAGTTGATTCGCCAGGGTCGGGAAGCGCTCAAGCGCAAGGTCACCACGCCGGCGCTGAAGGGCTCCCCGCAGAAACGGGGCGTCTGTATCCGCGTTTACACCTCGACGCCCAAGAAGCCCAACTCCGCCCTGCGGAAAGTAGCCCGGGTGCGCTTGACCAACGGCATGGAAGTGACGACCTACATTCCGGGCGTGGGACATAATCTCCAGGAGCACTCGGTGGTCCTGATCCGCGGCGGCCGGGTGAAGGACCTGCCCGGTGTGCGCTACCACATCATCCGCGGGACCCTGGATTCGATCGGGGTGGCCGATCGCAAACAGAGCCGCTCCAAATACGGGGCCAAAAGGCCGAAATAACGGAGGTGGCCGGTCCGCCGGCCGCCCTGGCAGGAAGGCGAAAGAACATGCCCGTGATTAACCATCAGTTGAGCAGAGGTTGGGATGCCGCGTAAACGAGAAGTTGCCAAAAGGGAAATCCTCCCGGATCCGAAGTACCACAGCCTGTTGGTGGCCAAGTTTGTCAATTCCCTGATGCGCCAGGGCAAGAAGAGTACGGCCGAATCCATACTCTATCGGGCCTTGGACATCATCGGCCAGAAAAGCGAGGACGAACCCCTCAAGGTTTTTGAAAAGGCCGTGGACAACGTCAAGCCGGTCATCGAGGTCAAGTCCCGCCGGGTGGGCGGCTCGACCTACCAGGTGCCGGTGGAAGTACGGGCCGACCGCCGGCTGTCGCTGAGCATCCGCTGGTTGATCAATTATGCCAAGGCCCGGGCCGAAAAGACCATGGAGGCCAAACTGGCCGGAGAATTGCTGGATGCCGCCAACAGCCGGGGAACGTCCATCAAGAAGAAGGAAGATACCCACAAGATGGCCGAGGCCAACAAGGCCTTTGCCCATTACCGGTGGTAAGGAAAACGATGACGGGTCCCAACCCCCTCGTCGATGGAGCAGCACAGCGTGGCCGAAACAACCCCCCTTTCCCGCATTCGCAATATAGGCATTATGGCCCATATTGATGCCGGGAAAACTACGACCACGGAACGGATCCTCTATTATACCGGGGTTTCCTATAAACTGGGGGAAGTGCACGAAGGTTCGGCCGTAATGGATTGGATGGAACAGGAACAGGAGCGGGGCATTACCATCACTTCGGCGGCCACCACCTGCTTCTGGCGGGACCACCGGATCAACCTGATCGACACGCCCGGCCACGTGGATTTTACCATCGAGGTGGAGCGCAGCCTGCGGGTGCTGGACGGGGCCGTAGCCGTCTTTGATGCCGTAGCCGGTGTGGAACCCCAGTCGGAAACGGTCTGGCGCCAGGCCGACCGCTACGCCATTCCCCGGCTGGCCTTTATCAACAAGATGGACCGGGTGGGGGCCGACCCGGAACGTTGCCTGCAGATGATGATCGACCGTCTGGGGGCCAAGCCGGTATTCATTCAGGTGCCCTGGGGCCAGGAAGAGCATTTTCAGGGGCTCATCGACGTCCTGCAGGGTGAGGCCGTCACCTTTGACGAGGTGTCCCTGGGGCGCCGTCTGCAACGGGGTCCGGTGCCGGAGGCTTTGGCCCCCACCCTGGCCGTCTACCGGCAGCGGCTGATCGAGGCCCTGGCCGAAACGGACGACGCGATCATGGAGGCCTATCTGGAGGGGCGGGATCTGGCGCCGGACACGCTGCAGGCCGCCCTGCGGCGGGCCACGCTGCAGCAGACTCTGGTGCCGGTCCTCTGCGGGTCGGCTTTCAAGAACAAGGGCATTCAACTGCTGCTGGACGCCGTGGTGGATTATCTGCCGGCGCCCACCGATGTACTGCCCGTGAGCGGGATCAATGCCCGGGGGGAAAGTGAGACGCGGCCGGCGGATGAGCAGGCGCCCTTTACGGCCCTGGCCTTCAAGCTCATGTCCGACCCCTACGTGGGGCACCTGACTTTCCTGCGGGTCTATGCCGGGCAGGCCGGCACCGGGGACAGCCTGCTGAACGTGAACAAGAATAAGAAGGAAAAGATCGGCCGGCTGCTCAAGATGCACGCCAACCAGCGGGAGGAAATCAAGATCATGCAGGCCGGCGATATCGTGGCCGTGGTGGGGCTGAAAAATACCACCACCGGCGACAGCCTATGCGCGCCGCAGGCCCCCTTGCTGCTGGAGACGCTGGATGTGCCCACGCCGGTCATCGCCATCGCCATCGAGCCCAAGACCAAGGCCGATCTGGATAAACTGGGACTTTCCCTGCAGCGCCTGGCCGCGGAGGACCCCTCCTTCCAGGTCCATACCGACGAAGAGACGGGCCAGACCCTGATTTCCGGCATGGGGGAACTCCATCTGGAGATCATCGTGGACCGGCTGATCCGGGAATTCAATGTGGGGGCCACTATTGGCCCGCCCCAGGTGGCCTACAAGGAAACCCTGACCCGGGAGGTTAAGAGCGAAGGCAAATACATCCGGCAGAGCGGGGGGCGCGGCCAGTACGGCCACGTGGTCCTGGAGGTCTATCCCCGCGAGGCCGGGAGCGGTTTTCTCTTCGAGAACAAGATCGTGGGGGGCGTGGTGCCCAAGGAATACGTCCCGGCCGTGGAAAAAGGGGTGCGGGAGGCCATGAACGGCGGGGTCCTGGCCGGATACCCGCTGGTGGACTTAGGGGTGCGGCTGGTGTTCGGGTCCTACCACGAGGTGGATTCCTCGGAGCGGGCCTTTCATTTTGCCGCCTCCATGGCCCTGAAGGACGCGGCGGCCAAGGCCCAGCCGGTGCTGCTGGAGCCGGTCATGGAAGTGGAAATCGTCACGCCGGAGGAATTC
>JALOOY010000540.1 GCA_025454185.1 Thermodesulfobacteriota bacterium | reverse complement strand
CAACATTGAATGCGGAAGAAATTCCCACTGTTTAAAAACGTTGGGGCATTCATTAGGGGAACGATAAATAGGCCCTTTGCGTCCTTGGCGCCTTTGCGGTGAAAAAGGTTTGTTACGAACCTGGAAACAGTTGCTCCTGAATGCCCCGAAAAATATCCCGGGGACTCCGCGTGGCATCCACGATCCGGAATCGGCGGGGTTCTTGGCGGGCCAGCATCAGGTATCCCTGACGGATTTTTTCATGAAAGGCCAGGGATTCCGCTTCGAAGCGGGATTCCCGATCGACCCCGTTGGCGCGCTGGAGCCTGTCCCAGGCCCGGGCCAGGCCGATTTCCACCGGGCAGTCGAGCAGGAATGTTCGGTCAGGGATCGTCGAATTCAGGACCAGGGGCCGCAGCCGTTCCAGCGTTTTCAAACCCAGCCCCCGGGCCAGGCCCTGGTAGACCACCGTGGCGTCCCAAAAGCGGTCGCAGATCACCCAATGGCCCCGCTCCAACGCCGGTCGGATCTTTTCCGCCAGGTGCTGGCAGCGATCGGCCAGGTATAGAAACAGCTCGGCCTGGGGCCGAATTTTTTTGTTGCGCGGGTCCAGCAGGATGGCCCGAATCTGCCGGCCCACGGCTGTCCCCCCCGGCTCCCGGGTAAACAGCGCCGGGATGTCCCGGTCTTTCAGGGCCTGCCGCAGGCGGCGGATCTGGGTGGTCTTGCCGCAGCCTTCAATGCCTTCGAAGGTGATGAACATGGTTGTTGCTGTTTGCTGGTTGCTGTTTGCTGGTTGCTGGTTGCTGGATAAAACCAGGTTGATTATCAAAACCCTTTTGTCAAATTTGATATATTCGCAAAAAGTCTTCAAGGCAGTCATTGCGAGGAGTGAAGCGAAGAAGCAATCCCCAGGAATCAGCTAGTTGCGTCGGGGGATTGCTTCGCTTCGCTCGCAATGACGACTTTTTGCGAGAACATCAAATTTGAAACCAGAATCCGAAACAAATTCAAATTACCGAAACACCTCCCCTCCCTTGATAGATGGAAGGCAGGTGGGTGCTGCACAACATTTACAAGGGGAAATGTTCCCGCACATAGGTACAGGCGTTGCGGAATATTTTAATCCCGGCGCCCTCTTTTTCGATGGCTTTCCCTTCCCGGCGGGCCAGTTCCCGCTGCAGGGTCCAGTCGGGGTGGTTGGTCCAGTGGTGGTAGGCCTCCGGATGGGGCATGAGACCGAAGAGCCGGCCGCTGGGATCGCAAATCCCGGCCACGTCCAGGAGGGAACCGTTGGGATTGTCCGGGAAGCGGCCCCCGGCCGGTTCCCCCGAGGCCGCGGCGTAAAAGAGGGCCAACTGGTTGGCGGCCTGGAGACGCGCCAGGATATCAGGCGGGGCCACGAACTTGCCCTCGCCGTGGCGCACGGGCAGGTCCAGAATATCCAGGCCCCGGGTAAAAATGCAGGGGGAGGCGCCATTGGCCCGCAGCCGCACCCAGTCGTCTCGAAAATTGCCGCTGTCGTTGTGGATCAGGGCCACCCGGCGGGTTCCATAGTCCCCGTCCAGGCCGGGCAACAGGCCCATGTTGACCAGGCACTGAAAGCCGTTGCAGATCCCGATCACCAGCTTCCCGGCCGCGATAAAACGGTCCAGATCCTCTTTCAACCGGTAGCGCAGCCGGGTGCCGAGAATGACGCCGGCCCCGTGGTCGTCTCCCCAACTGAAGCCCCCGATCACGGCCAGCAGGTGGTAGTCCTCCAGTTTTACGGGACGGCCCGCTTCCGGATCGAGCAACTGACTGATATGCACCAGGTCCGCCCGGAAGCCGGACAGCGACAGGGCATAGCGGGTCTCCCCGTCGCAGTTCAAGCCGTAGCCGGTAAGGACCAACGCCCGCGGTTCGTTCATACCAGACCTCCAAAGGGGCGGTGAAAGGCGGTCCGCAGGTCTTTGAGCCGGACCGCGGCCAGAGGACGCCCGTTGTCTTTAATGACTACCCGCGGCCCTTTCAATACCCGCCCGATGCGGGTGCAGACGTTGCCGCCCATGACCTTTTCGAACTCCCGGCGGTTCCGGGGATCCACGGCCAGGAGCACCCGCCCGAGGGATTCGGAAAACAACACCTTGTCCCGCCGCAGGTCTTTCGCTCCCGGCACCCGGGACAGGTCCGCTTCCAGCCCCAGGTCCCCGGCCAGGGCCATCAGGCTCAGGTGAACACCCAGGCCGCCCCGGTAGACGCCGTGGGCCGCGGCAACCAGCCCGGCCGTAATGGCCTCCTGGAGGGCCCGGTAGTGGGCCATTTCCCGTTCTCCTTTAAATCGGGGAACCTGCAAGCCCAGGTAGCCCATGAGCTCGTAATATTCCGAACCGCCGAGTTCATCCCGGGTCTCACCCAGCAGATAAAGCAGGTCTCCGGCCATTTTCAGATCCGGCAGCAGATAAAGCAGGTCTCCGGCCATTTTCAGATCCGGAGAAACACAGCGCTCCAGGTCTTCCACGATCGTGGTGGCCGAAAACTGAAAGGTGGGCAGTCCCGAAATCCGGTGCCTTTCCCCGAAAGGTCCGGGGATATAGCCGTCCACATACATGCTGTCTTTTCCGGACAAGAGCGGGATCCGGAAATGGAGGCACAGCTCCCGCAGGGCCCAGTTGGCCCGCACCAACTGGGCCGCCTTATACTTGCCGTCCGGGTTTTCCCGGGCATCGTACTGGACGCTGGGCCAGCAGAAGTTGTCCACCCCGCCGATCTGCTCCAGGTCCCCGCCGACGACCACCAGGCGGCGGACGGCCTCGTCGATGGTGGCGGCCACCATGGCATAGGTGTCGATGGCCGAATAGGTCGGCTGCAGGGCCTGGGTGAAGGCCAGCCCTTTCAGCGAAGGGAGAAAGGGCCGCAAAACCGCCGCGTCGGCGGGGATGTCCCGCTGCCGGCCCACCAGGGGTTTCAAGACGCTGGTGCCCTGCACCTCGTGGTCGTACTGCCGGGCGATCCAGTTCTTGGCCGCCATATTCGGCCGGGCCAGGATGGCCGGCAATAGAGCGTCGTAATCGGCCGGTTCCTGGAAAACCGGCTCGCCTAACCCCCGCTCCTCCGGCGGCTGCCACTCGGCCTCGAAAGTCCACTGGGGGAAATCGGCCTGCAGGAAATCCAGGTCCACGTAGCCGCAGGTCCGGCCCCCATAGAGCAGATGGACCTTGCCGGAGGCGGTGTAATCGCCG
>JALOOY010000042.1 GCA_025454185.1 Thermodesulfobacteriota bacterium | reverse complement strand
CGCCGCTCAGCTCCGCGGGCATCTTGTCCTCGATGCCCGGCAGGCCCACCAGTTCCAGTTTTTCGGCTACCAGCTTTTCCACTTCGGCAAAGGGCAGCCTGCGGTGCTCGAGGATGGGGAAGGCCACGTTCTGGCCCACGTTCATGGAGTCGAACAGCGCCCCCTCCTGAAAGAGCATGCCGAAGCGTTTGCGGACCCGGTAGAGGTCTTTCTCCTTCAGACGGGTCAATTCGTCGTCGTCGATCCAGATCTCCCCGGCGTCGGGCTGGATCAGCCCGATGATGTGTTTGAGCAGGACGCTCTTGCCCCCGCCGCTGCGGCCGATGATGACCGTGGTCTGCCCGCCGGGAATGGTCAGGTTCAAGCCCTGGAGCACCGGGTTGCCCCGAAAGGATTTGCTGAGGTTGACGAGTCGGATCATGGACCTGGTTAAAACAAGAGGGAAGTCAGCACGTAGGTGCCGATCAGGATGCTGACCGAGGAGATGACGACGGCCTCCGTGGTGGCCCGGCCCACACCCTCGGCCCCCCCGTAAGTGTTGTAACCCTTGTAGCACCCGACCAGGGTCAGGATGAGTCCAAAAACCAGCGATTTGGTCATGCCCTGAACCAGGTCGCTCAACTCGGTCATGTTGACCATTTTATCCATGTAGATGCCGGAATTGATCCCCAACAGGATGACGCCGACGAAATAGCCGCCGACGACTCCGATAAATATATTCAGGGCCGTGAGCAAAGGCACCATGAAGACGCCGGCCCAGATGCGGGGGACCACCAGGTAATGGATGGGATTGATGGCCATGATCTGCAGGGCGTCGATCTGCTCGGTGACCCGCATGGTCCCCAGCTCGGCGGCGATGGCCGAACCGGCCCGGGCGTTGACCATGAGGGCGGTCATGACCGGACCCATCTCCCGGGTCAGGGACAGGGCCACCAGGCCGCCCATGAGGGTTTCCCCGCCGAACTTCCGGAAGCCGTGGTAGCTCTGGAGGGCCAGGACCATGCCGGAGAAGAGCCCGGTAAGCACCACGATAAACAGTGATTTGACCCCCTCGAACTCCATCTGCTTGACCAGGTTGTGGAGGCGAAAGGGCGGGGTGAAGGTCAGACGCAGGGCCTGGAGGAACATGAGCAGGATTCCGCCCAGCTCGCGGAGGAAGCTGATGACCTCATTGCCGAGGTAATACAGGGGACGCAGGATCATGGTCGGCTGATTATCCCAATAGAAACCAGCGAACAATATTTGAACTATTTTTGGCTGATAAAGTCATAGCCTTTTAAAATCGTCCGTATCTCTTTTGGATTCTTTCAGACATTGGAGGCGGGACCTCCGTCCAATGGCTGAAAGAATCTAAAAGAAAACAGTTTGTTATCATTTAATCCCTGAGGGGGGAGATGTCAAGTAAAAACAGGGTTTGCCGTTTCTCCGACCGGAAGGGCGTTTTGTTATAGGGGGAGAAGTGGTAAAATAAATTCAATAGACGACGTCCAACATCGAACATCGAACATCCAACATCGAGTGTCGATGGCTTGGAGAGGGGGGAGCTATGGAAACTGTACTGGTGGTGGATATACAGGCGGACTTCACGGAATGGAAGAGGGGTTCCCTGGCGGTGCCGGGCACCGATGAGGCCTATGTGCAGGGAGTTTTTCAAGCCACCCGCCGGTTCCGGGACGCGGGCTGTCCGGTCCTGGCCACGCAGGACTGGCACCCGGCCGATCACATTTCCTTCTACACCCGCCATCCGGGCAGAAAGGCCTTTGAAACCGTCCGGCTGGAGGCACGGGAACAGATCCTCTGGCCCCCGCACTGTGTCCAGGATACGGACGGCGCCGCCCTCCTGATCGATCCGGGTCTCTTCGAAGCGGTGATCCGGAAGGGCACGGACAGGCGCTACGACAGCTATTCGGGGTTCGAAGACGACGGCGGAGGGCGGACCGGTCTGGACCGGGAGCTGGAAAAGCGAAAAACCGGGGGGATCATCCTCTTCGGGATTGCCACCGATTACTGCGTAAGGGCCACGGCCCTGCACGGCCTGGGCCGGGGCTACACTGTGACGGTGGTGGCCTCCCTCTGCCGCGGTGTGGCCCCGGAAACAACGGAAAAGGCCTGGGCCGAGATGCGGGCCGCCGGGGCGGTTATCGTCGAGGCCCCCCAGGACCTGCTTCGGAGATTAGGGTCTTGAAAGAAACTTTTAAAAGGCCTATTCACCGCAAAGGCGCAAAGAACGCAAAGGACCAGATTTTTCCATTGGCTGAAAAAGCCGCCAATGGAAAACCGCTCATTGCTTTGGCGAAGACGTCTGGTTCTTACATAAAATCGGCTTCTGCCGATTTTATGAAAAATTACATTCTTCGCGTCCTTTGCGCCTTTGCGGTGAAAAAAGATTGAATATGCTAAATTTTAAAAAAATTAGAGATTCGATGTTCCTACATTTTCGTATTAGAAGGCGGCGGCGATCTTCGCCCCCAAGCCCTTGATCTTTTCCATGTCGCCCGGCTGCAGCCCATGGCGCATATCCACGCCGTCGTTCAGCCAGCGGGGGACCAGGTGCACATGGTAGTGGTCGACGAGCTGGTTGGCCGCCTTGCCATTAAGTTGGAAACTGGTGATCCCGTCGGGATTCAGGGCTTTCCGGATGGCCAGCGCCACCTTTTTCAATGTGACCATGGTGACGCGCAACTCGTCGTCTTCGATGTCCCACAGCGTGACCGCATGCTTCTTGGGAATGACCAGACAGTGCCCGTCGGAACGGGGGTTGATGTCCATAAAGGCGAAGGTCCGGTCGTCTTCGTAAATCTTGATGCTCGGTATCTGGCCGGCGATGATTTTGCAGAAGATGCAGTCCATAGGTTGCGTCCCTCCCCGTTGGCGGATTTTTTTCCGAATCTTGAATATTTTTAATGGATTATTAAAATTTTTTCAACAATTAAGTAAGGTGGCCGCACACATAGCAGTTGACAGGATCGTCATTCCCGTTTATAAAAGAATCCCATACGCGCCCATAGCTCAGTGGATAGAGCGCCGGACTACGAATCCGTAGGTCGGGTGTTCGAATCACCCTGGGCGCACCAGTTAAATCAAGGAGTTAGTCCCGCTATCCTATGCGGGATTAGCTCCTTTTTTATTTAAGGGGCCGACTGGTTGCCCTTGTCCTCAAATCGAAGGGAAAGCTGGTAAAGTCGATCGGCATAGGACTCGATCAACTCCCGTTGAGCGATCCTGGCTCGCCATTGCTCCGGGATCCCTTCATACCCGTGATACGCCCCAGCAATCTGTCCGTAGACTGCCCCGGTGGTGTCAGCGTCGTTGCCCAGGTTGACGGCCAGCAGGGCCCCCCCTCCCGGAACGAAGTGCTGCGGTAAAAGGCCCAGAGGACGGCCTCCAGGGACTTGACCACGTAAAACATGGGCACCGGGGCCAGGCGCATGATCGAGCCATTGCCGGCGGCGTAAGGGTCATCCACCTCGCAGTAGGGCGCGCCGGTCTTTTCGAAATGGATCAGGGAGGCCCGGACGGTGTTGCCGATGCCGAAGCACGGGAAAAGGGGGCACTCACGCCGATCGAGATCAAATCCGCAGCGACCTTTCCCACGGACTTCGGCAAACAACTCGAATGGTTCCAAACGCTGGGCCTCCAGCGTGTCCGGCCCGGCGCGGTTCTCTACAACGGCGAGCGGCCGTTCAACGTCCGAGGCGTCCGGGTTCTCAATCCGCTCCACGTGGAAGCTATGTGGCAGACGCTGACGGTTCCTCACGAGTGAAGAGGCTCTGGTTTTTGCGCTAAGCTCGGCCCTGCCGGTGGTATGGATGGGTGTTTTTCGTAGGGGCGGGGACTGATTTGCCCCCCACTCCATTAACCCGAAGAATCACCATTTCATCGTCCAGATCCTTAAAAATCACTTTCGAAACCAACGTCCCCCACCCGGGTAGCTAAGAAGTTGCTGTCGTAGCATGCAAACGCAAACCAAGCGCACGTATTACCTTCAGTACTGTAGCAAACTCTGGATTGCCCTCGGAAGACAAGGCTTTGTAAAGGCTTTCACGCCCGAGGCCTGTCTCACGGGCTATCTGAGCCATCCCCTTGGCCCGGGCGATATCACCCAAAGCAGCCGCTACCAGCGCGGGGTCTCCTTCGGCAAGTGCTGCCTCCAAATAGGCAGACATGTCCTCATCGGTTTCTAAATGTTCTGCCACATCCCAAGGTCGGGTTTTAGTCTTCGACATATCAATCCTCTACAATTCCCGCGCCAGTTCCAGCGCTTTCTCGATGTCCCGGTCTTGAGTTTTTTTGTCGCCACCCGCGAGTAGGATTACGAGCGTTTGTTTGCGTTTTACAAAATAAACTCGGTACCCGGGACCGTAGTCAATACGCAATTCCGAAACACCTTCTCCAACCGGCTTCACATCGCCAGGGTTGCCCAACGACAAGCGACGAATACGAGCATCGATACGCCCCCGCGCTTCCCGGTCATTCAGGCTCTTGAACCAATGGAAATATCCCTCAGTCTGCCGGATTTCAATCATATTTTAAATAGTATCCTTTGAGATACTAAAAGGCAAGGGATATATCCGGCTCAAGTCGAATTCAGAGGGATTGAACACCAGGTAAAAATGGGCGGGCAGCAACGCCCTGGCATGCACGAACCACCTTCCCGACCTGCGCAACTCCGCCAGCCGGTCGATGAAGTCTCCCTCCCTTTCCCTGGTTCATAATATCTTACCGGCCTTGATCCCCCGGCACATGACGTGATGCAGGGTCCCGGGGGCATTCAGCCAAGGACTCAATCAGATCCCGGCGGACGATCCGGGCCCGCCATTCCTCCGGGATCCCTTCATATCCATAATACGCCCTGGCGATCTGGCCGAAGTCTGCCCCGAAGGTGTCAGCGTCGTTGCCCAGGTTGACGGCCAGCAGGGCCCCCTCCCGGAAAGAACGGCTGCGGTGAAAGGCCCAGAGGGCGGCCTCCAGGGATTTGACCACGTAACCGGGGCCGATGATCTGGGGCGGGTCCTTGTGCTTGAAGGCCGGTGCTGCTCAGATAACCTTCGCGGAACCAGCGAACGTAGCGCCGGAGCTGGTCCAGCGGGTTGTTTCCATCGGCTCATCAACCCTCGAATGGTTTCAGCAAATATTTCCAGTTATAGGCCAGTTGCCGAGCCATTCCTGGAAATTCGGATTTGACAAACGCATCCTGCAGCGACATGAGAACCGGATCGTCATCAGCGATAAGAACAGTCTGTTTGGCCCTGGCCTTCCGGCATTCAATCAAATCGACCAATATACCCATGGCAATGACGATTGGCTTTGGGGATGGGTTTGTCCGCTTAGAAATCCCTTTTTGAGGGCAAAAAGGCCATTTTAAGGTTTCAAATGCCCTTCGGATTCAACATAATTATCGAAAATTCAATCGGATTGTCTGGTCCGACCCCGATTCCATAATTATCCCATTGTTGACAATAGTCACAAATGGGTATACAATAACAACGTAAATCATCACTTCTTGGAGGCGGTTTTATGGCCGACATCAACATCTTGAAAACGGATTCCCGGGGCCGGGTAACCCTGCCGGGGAATTTCCGCAAGGAACCCTTGTTTGAGTACATCATAGAAGGGGACCAGATCACCCTCTATCCGGTAAAGACCGTCCGGAAATTTCCGGACATGGAGGATCTTCCGGAAGGGGAACTCGGCCCGGATTGGCTGGAAAAAGAGGAGCAGCTCAACCGGGATAAACGCCCCGGAATCAGGGCCACCTCCCCGGGCGAAGCCCTTAAAAGGAGCCGGGGATAAATGCTTATGGGTGCCCGACCCCAACCCTTCAACCTGTTTTTTGAGATGCTTTTTTTGGAACGCTACTCCGAACTGGGATTAAAAGAAAAAAAGGGCATTGACCGGGCCGTTCAGCTTCTATCGGAAAATCCCCGTCACCCTTCCCTACAGGTTCACAAAGCGAAAAATGTTAAGGGGAAATATCCCGTAGGTGGGGCCGGTGTATTCATTGCTTATGCTACAACGGACCTGCGGATAACTTTTGAATACGGACCGGACCCGGGAACCATCGCGCTGAGAAATTGCGGCTTTCACGATGTTTGTGAGGCAAAAATCTAATGAAAAAATCCAAGGAAGAAATGAAAGCTACTCTCGATATTCTTTCCAGCCAGGATCTAATGGCCCAAATCCAAGCCGCCGAAAAATCTTTAAAGAGGGAGGCCAAAGGGGATTTTATAAACTGGGAAAAAGTCAGGCGTGGTGTATTAAGCTCTCAATCCATAAAAAAAACCTGAATTAACCGCAAGTCCTTTCCAAAAAATTATCCCTCCTGATCTTTTTGACCTTCCCGGACCTGTTCCTCCAAATCGATGAATCGGGCAGCCCGCAGACCGCGATACTTTTCCGGGTGGCAGGTGATGATCAGGATCTGGAGGCGCCGGGCGGACTCTTCCAAAACGTCCAGGACCCGGGCCATGCGGGCGGCGTCGGTGAAGGTCAACACGTCGTCCAGGACCACCAGTTGGCGCTCGTTGGCGGCCAACTGTTCGGCCAGGGCCAGTCGCGTGGCCAGGTAGATCTGTTCCCGCTCCCCGCCGGATACCTGGTCCAGAGGAATACCGGGAGCCCCCTGGTCGGTCATTACCTCCGGGGCGTCCAACCCTTCGTTCAACCGGATCGGACCGGGCCTGCGGCCGGCAATCCGTTGCAGTAGATAGGTGGCTTTTTGTTCCACCGGGGCGGTCAACCCGGCGGTCATTTGAGAACGGACCTCCTTGAGGGTGTCAAACAACAGGCGAATGGCATTGACCTGCAGGGTCTCGGCCGCCAGTTCCCGCTCCAGTCCGGCCACCTCCTCCTCGGCCCGGGCCAGGGCGGAATAAGATCCCTGACTTCCCATGTTGTTCAGTTCCCC
This sequence comes from Thermodesulfobacteriota bacterium, assembly GCA_025454185.1. Taxonomy (GTDB): domain Bacteria; phylum Desulfobacterota; class RBG-13-43-22; order RBG-13-43-22; family RBG-13-43-22; genus JACRCK01. The sequence continues at coordinate 1,616 of JALOOY010000042.1, read as the reverse complement.
CTCGGTGCGTTTTTCATCAGACAGGGCCTGGCGGGAGGTTTCCCAGGCGGCCTCGAGTCGCTTCTGAAATCTCTCCAGAATTTTAAGCGGATCATCGTCGTACCCGTCCAACTTCTTTTCCACTTCTTCCAGTCCGGCCCTGGCCGCTTCGAATTCCAGGCCGATCCGGCCCAGCGCTTCGGTCAGGTTTTGTTCCTTACCGGCCTCCTTCAGCAGGGCTTCAAGCTTCCTCTCCAGCGTCTGAACCAGGTTTTGGTTTCGGGTCCGGTCGCCCTCCAGGGTGGATAGGCGACCGACTGCCTCAGAAAGGACGATCTGGGCCTTGTCCCTGTTGCCTTCCGCCTTTTCCACATCCCGGATGAAGTGCTCCTTGATGGTCCGGGCTTCGAGTTGCAGGCGATCGCCGTCCGGCGGCTTGTCTTTCCAGTCCGGGACCTTTTCCAGAAGAGCCCGGATACGGGCATCCAGCAGGGAAAGCCGGCTTTGCAGGGTCTCGAAGGTCTCCCCGGCCAGCAGGGTTTCCAGGCGGGTCCGGTGTTCCGCCAGGCGGGCGTCCAGTTCCCGGGCCTCTTCCTCCCGCCTCTCCAGTTCCTCCACCTGAACCGACCCAAAGGGTTCCAACAGCTTCCTGACCTTTTCCTCGGCCTGTTCCAGATTTTTTCTCAGTTCGTCGATGGAACCGGCCGGTCCCCTGGCGCGGATCCGGGCGATGCCCGGCAGCCTCACGGCGACTTCCGGTGAACCCTGGATGAGAGCCGGTACCCCGGGGCTCAAGGCCAGAGGACCGGTCTGCTCCCCGGTGAGCACTTCGGCAGGGCCCTCGACTTCCGGGACGATTTCCAGGGTGATCAGGGCGTTTTCCAGCCGCAGCCGCCATTCGTTTCTTTCAGAGACGGCCTTCCGCAATCCCGACAATTCCCTGGCCGTCGGCGCCACCAGGCGGCTTCGCTCCTCCTTCACGGAAAGAATGGCCTGGCGGGTCTCCCTGATCTTCTCCAGACGACGGGTCAACTCGGTAGACTGGTTTTTTTGGTTCAGGAAGGCCGCGGCATTGTCGGCCCTTTCCTGGGCCAGGTCCACCTTTTGCCGGCCCAGTCGGGCATCCTCCAGACTGGCCTTGGCTTGATTGGCGGCCCGCTTCAGCGCTTCGACTTCCTGCTGTTGCAGGGGAAGCTCCCGTGCGCTTTTGTCCAGGATATCCTTGGCCGAGTTCAGTTCCTTGCGGGTAGCCTGGATCCCCTCCTGCTGTTGTTTCAACTGCCGGTAGCGGGCCTCCAGGGCCTGGCAGCGGGAGTCCCGCTCCTTTTTCTCCGACAGCAATGCTCTATACGTATCGGCTTTGCCCTGCTGTGCGGCCAGTAGCTTCTTGATCTCCTCGGCCTCGTAATGGGCCTGGCTGCTCTTAAGCTGGAGATCCCGCACCTTTCGAGAAAGGTCGTCAAATCGTTCCCATTGTTTGGCCGCTTCGGCCCGTTTTTCGAGGGCTTCTTGAAGGGCGGATTTCAGTGTAACCACCCGGGGAGCATTTTTCCCGGATATTAACTTGGCGCCGCGGGTGAAGGACCGGGCATAATGGCCTTCAATCAATTTTTCAACCGGCCCGGCGCCTCCCACCT
>JALOOY010000041.1 GCA_025454185.1 Thermodesulfobacteriota bacterium | reverse complement strand
AAAGCGACGGCCAGGCTTTCCCGCCTTTATACTTGACAATCCCTTTGAAAAAATATATGTTTTGTATTTAATGTTGGCCTTGCCGAACGCTCCGGAAGCTGAACCCACCGGGCCCTGCCCCTGGCGTCCTACGCAAGAAATAGTGGAACTTCAGAGCCTGAACGGCGGCTTCACCGGCAATCCCTCCGTTATTCTCCTTAAACGTCCCACGATGGTACCCTAAACCAGCCGGACCAGACAGCGGGCAGCGCTGGGGAAGATGGTTCTCCGCCTGCCCCGGGAAGAAGGAGATGTATGTCATTTTCTGCATTTGAATTACACCACGATCTGTTAAAGGCCGTCAAGGAAAAGGGCTTCGAGCAGCCCACCCCGATCCAGCGGTTGGCTATTCCCCCCTTGCTGCAGGGGCGGGATATCCTGGCCACGGCGGTGACCGGGAGCGGAAAAACCGCCGCTTTCCTGCTGCCCCTGCTCCAGCAGCTCATGAACCAGCCTCGAGGGAAAACCCGGGTCCTGGTCCTGGCGCCTACCCGGGAACTGGCGGTGCAGATCAACGAGCATTGGGCCGAGTTGGCCCGTTATACCGGGCTCAAGGCGGCGGCCGTCTACGGCGGCGTTTCTCCGGCCCCTCAGGCCAAGGCCTTTCGTGACCGGGTGGCGGCCATTATCGCCACGCCGGGTCGCCTGCTCGACCTCCAGCGGCAGCGGGTGGCCCGCCTGAACGATATCCGCTATCTGGTGCTGGACGAGGCGGACCGCATGCTGGACATGGGTTTCCTACCGGATATCCGGCGCATTCTGGAGACACTGCCCACGGAAAGACAAACCCTTTGTTTTTCGGCCACGCTCCCCCCTCCCATTACAGCCCTGGTCCGGGACATGCTGCATAAACCGGTGGCCCTGAACATTACTCCTCAGCCCTTGACGGCAGCGGGCATCACCCACGTGGCCTATCCCATTTCGCAGGAATTGAAGTCAAACTTCCTGCTGGCTCTGCTGGCGCAGAACGAGTCGAAGAGCATTCTGACCTTTACCCGGACCAAACACCGGGCCAACCGTCTGGCTGATTTTTTGGAAAGAAAGGGTGTCCGCTGCGGCCGGATTCACGGCAACCGCTCCCAAAATCAGCGGACGGCGGCGCTGGACGGTTTCAAAGGCGGACGTTTCCGCGTTTTGGTGGCTACGGACATCGCGGCCAGGGGAATTGACGTGGAAGCCCTGGGCCTGGTCTGCAATTTCGATGTGCCCCAGCAGGCGGAGGATTACGTCCATCGTGTGGGCCGCACCGGTCGGGCCAATGCCGCCGGAGATGCCTGTACCCTGGTGTCTCCTGATGAAGAGGGCCGCTTGCGGTCCATTGAACAGACCCTGGGCCGCAGGATACCCCGGAAGACGATTCCGGGCTTCGATTACACCCGGGAACGCAGCGCTGTTGCGGAAGCCCGGGCACCGGAGGGGCGACGGGGAGGCGATGAGCGGCCCCGTCGTCGATACGGGCCTGCCGAAATGGGGGGCGTCGAAGCCCTGGACCGGCGCAAAAAGAACGTTTCCAAACGGTTTTTCAGCCCGGCTCGTTCCCGGTAGGCCGGAACGGGACGAAGGGGAAGAAACCGTAGCAGCGATAAATTCTCAGAACAATGGCTGTGAGAATCTAATACGTCTTAAATTAAAAAAGGAGGTTGCCATGGGAAGCCGCTCCGTATTTCATAAGAGTGAGAAACGGAAAAAGGAAATGGCCCGCCAAAAGAAACAGGAGGCGAAAAAACTGCGTAAATTGACCAAAGCCGAGTCCGGAGAGCCCGAGGTCCCGGGGGCCGAATCGGAAGAACCGGGCGGCGCAGACGGTCGGGTCGCCGAAGAGGGCTGAACGGCCCTTTTCAGTGACAACCAATTTCCGGTTTTCTCCTTGCATTATTGGCGGGTATCGAATATATTTGATAATATGATAGTTGCCTAGAGGTTTACTGACCTGACCGGCCGGTTACCCGCTAAGAAATCATATTCACTGCTTGGCGGGTTTTTATTTTGGAACACCCGGCCCCCCCCGATCACAGGGCCCGCAGGGGATCCTTTGGGGAAGTCATCTGGTTACGGGGTAAAAATCCAATAGTAGCAGGTCCTTTAATCCGGACAACGGAGAAGGAGAAAGGGTGACCCATGATAACCAGGAGAAAAACGGCGCGAGCCTCCGTTCACGGACCCTCGCGCAGCGCACGTCGGAAGTCCTACCGGGTGGTCTGCACCGGTTGCGGCAAGGAAATGTTCATCGAGGTGGCGCCGCCAGTCGGCAAAGATCTCTTTTGCGTGGACTGCTTCAAAAAATAGAAAAAATCGCCGCGAGGCCGCCTGTGAGAGGAGAACAATGAATAAAAAAATTTATGTGACCAATCTTCCATCCCAGGCCGGTGAATCGGAATTGAAGACCCATTTCGCTTCGGCCGGAGACGTTCGGTCGGTGCGTATTTTTGAGGACCGGAAAACGGGCCAGGCCAAGGGTTTCGCCCTGGTGGAGATGTCCACGCAATGGGAGGCCCGGCGGGCCATTTCTTCGCTCAACAAGAGAGAATTCATGGGCCGGGAGCTGTTGGTCAAGGAGGCCCGGACCCCCCGCGGTTTCCGGGGACGAAGATCTTGAGCAGGAAGGAGGATAGCATGGGTTATCAGTTTATTCAAACGGAAGTCAAGGACGGGCTGGCAACGATTACCCTGAACCGGGAACCCCTGAATGTCCTGAACATCGCCATGATGAAGGAGATCAATCAGGCCCTGGACGCCCTGCAAAACCAGTCATTTAAAATGTTACTCTTCCAGGCCGCCGGCAAGGCTTTTTCTGCCGGGGTGGACGTGGGCGAACATCTGGGCGACCAGGTCAACGAGATGATCGAGGTCTTCCACGGCATTTTCCGCCGCATGGACAAGCTCCCGGCGGTTTCCGTGGCCGCGGTGCAAGGGGCGGCCCTGGGCGGGGGCTGCGAGTTGGCCCTTTATTGCGACCTGGTCATCGCCTCGGAAAAGGCCAAGTTCGGCCAGCCGGAGATCCAGGTGGGGGTTTTTCCGCCCATTGCGGCCCTGATACTGCCACGCCAGATCGGCCGGAAAAAGGCCCTGGAACTGATCCTTTCGGGCGAGATCATCTCGGCTCAGGAGGCCCTGGCTCTGGGGATGGTCAACAAGGTGGTCCCGGCGGAGAACCTGGAAGGGGAACTGCAAAAATTTCTGGGGAAATTTTCCGGTTTGAGCGGCCTGGTCATGGCTCTGACCAAAAAGTCCTTCCTGGCCGGCCTCATGGATCCGGCCGATCAGGGACTGGCGGCCATCGAGAAGATCTACCTGCAGGAAATGATGAAGACCCACGACGCCGAAGAGGGCCTCAAGGCCTTTCTGGAAAAACGGAAGCCGGCCTGGCAGGAAAAATAAAAAGGCGCCCCCAATAAAAAAGCCGGCCTTCATCAGGCCGGCTTTTTTATTCGCGCGTTTTTACTTCCTCGCCCGCTCCTGGATATAACGGATAATTTCCGCCGTGTAGGTGCCCGGTCCGAATATTTCGGCAATCCCGGCTGTTTTGAGGGCAGGAATGTCCTCATCGGGAATGATGCCGCCGCCGATGACCAAAACGTCGTTCAGGCCTCTTTCCCGCACCAGTTCCATGACACGGGGAAAGAGGTAGTCATGGGCGCCGGACAGTACGCTCATGGCGATTACGTCCACGTCTTCCTGCATGGCCGTGGTCACGATCTGCTCGGGGGTCTGGCGCAGGCCCGTATAGACCACTTCCATGCCCGCATCGCGCAGGGCGTAGCAGATCACCTTGACGCCGCGGTCGTGACCGTCCAGACCCGGCTTGGCCGCCAGCACCCGAATCTTCTTTTTTCCCGCCATGAACCTATCCTCCTGCACGAAAATATTAGAAATATTTTCCTGTGAATAAAAAATATTTTTTACGGGGCCTATAGAATTTATTTCTTTAGATTTTAGCAGCCATTGTTTAGGACAAAATCTCAGACAATGGCCGCTAAAATCTAAAGAGTGGAGACCGCTGTATATTCACCAAAAACATCCCGCAGGGTATCGCAGATTTCCCCCAGGGTGGCATAGACCCGGACCGCCTGCAAAATCAGGGGCAGGAGGTTTTCCTCGCCCCGCGCGGCCTGACCCAGGGCGGAAAGGGAGGCCGCCACGGCGCCGTTGTCCCGCCGGCCCTTGAGCTCCGCCAGTTGGCGCATCTGCTGTTCCCGGACGACCGGATCGACCCGCAGCAGTCCGGTGGGCTTGGGTTCCTGGACCTGAAATTTATTCAAGCCCACTACCACGCGTTCGCCTTCCTCGACGGCCTTCTGGTAGCGGTAGGCGCTCTCCTGGATCTCTCTTTGAATGAAGCCCTTTTCGATGGCCGCAGCGGCGCCGCCCAACTCGTCAATCTTCCGGATATACTCCGCGGCCTGGGCCTCGATGGTGTTGGTCAGGTGCTCGATATAGTAGGACCCGGCCAGGGGATCGACGGTCTCGGTCACCCCGGTTTCATAGGCGATCAACTGCTGGGTGCGCAGGGCGATTTGGACCGCCTCCTGGCTGGGCAGGGCCAGAGCCTCATCCATGGAATTGGTGTGCAGGGACTGGGTCCCGCCCAGGACCGCCGAAAGGGCCTGAAAGGCCACGCGGACGATGTTGTTCTTGGGCTGCTGGGCGGTGAGGGAACAGCCGGCCGTCTGGGTATGGAAGCGGACCATGAGGGAGCGGGGATCCTGGGCCCCGAAGCGTTCCTTCATGATCCGGGCCCAGAGGCGGCGGGCGGCCCGGTATTTGGCCACCTCCTCCAGGAAGTCCAGGTGGGCGTTGAAAAAGAAAGACAGGCGGGGTCCGATGACGTCCACCCCCAGGCCAGCCTTCTGGGCCGCTTCCACATAGGCGATGCCGTTGGCCAGGGTAAAGGCCACTTCCTGAACGGCCGTGGAACCGGCTTCCCGGATGTGATAGCCGCTGATGCTGATGGTGTTCCACTTGGGCACGTGGCGGGAGCAGAATTCAAAGATGTTGGTGATGATCCGCAGCGACGGCTGGGGTGGAAAGATGTAGGTTCCGCGGGAGGAATACTCCTTGAGGATATCGTTTTGAATGGTTCCGTTCAGGGCTTCCGAGGGCACCCCCTGTTTTTCGGCCACCCCGATGTACATGGCCAGGAGCACGGCGGCCGGGGCGTTGATGGTCATGGAGGTGCTGACTTTGTCCAGCGGGATGCCGTCGAACAGGGTTTCCATATCTGCCAGGGAATCGATGGCCACCCCCACCTTGCCCACCTCGCCCTGGGAGAGGGGATGATCGGAGTCGTAACCGATCTGGGTGGGCAGGTCGAAGGCCACCGAGAGGCCGGTCTGGCCCTGGTCGAGTAAATATTTGTAACGCCGGTTGGATTCCTCGGCCGTGGCGAAACCGGCGTACTGACGCATGGTCCAGAAACGTCCCCGGTACATCGTGGGCTGCACGCCCCGGGTATAGGGGTATTCCCCCGGGAATCCGAGGTCGGCTTCGTAATCGCTGCCGGGCAGGTCGCCGGGGGTATACAGCCGGGCCACCGGGATCCCGGAAATGGTGGTGAACCCCTTTTTACGTTCCGGAGCCTTGGCCAGTTTGGCCTCGGCTTTTTGATTCCACTTTTCCTGCCGCTCCCGCAAGGCGGCGATTTTGGTCGGGTCGTACATGGGGGACTCCAGTCTTGGTTACTGGTTGCTGGTTGCTCGTTGCTGGTTACTGGTTATGGGTTGCAGGTTTTATGGCGGGCAGGTTCCTTCGCCAAGGCGATGATTTTTTTCAACCAGCAACCGGTAACCAGCAACCAGCAACAGTAGTTAAAGCGGTATATTCCCATGCCGCTTGGGCAGACGGCGGACGTCGCTCTTGGTCTTCAGGGACTCCAGGGCCCGAATCAGCTTGGAGCGGGTAAATTCGGGGAGGATGATATCGTCGATGTAGCCCAATTCCGCGGCCTTGTAAGGGCTGGCGAAGGTGCGCCGGTACTCCTCCACCAGCTCCTGCCGGGTTTTTTCCGGGTCGGCCGATTCCTTGATCTGATTGCGGAAGACGATGGGCACGGCGCCGTCGGGCCCCATGACCGCGATCTCGGCAAAGGGGTAGGCCAGGTTGATGTCCCCGCCGTGGTGCTTGCTGCCCATGACGTCGTAGGCCCCGCCGTAGGCCTTCCGGGTGATGAGGGTGACCTTGGGCACCGAGGCGTCACAATAGGCGTAGATGATCTTGGCCCCGTGGCGGATGATCCCGCCGTGTTCCTGGGCCACGCCGGGCAGGAAACCGGGGACATCGACAAAGGTCAGGATGGGCAGGTTGAAGCAGTCGCAGAAGCGGACGAAACGGGAACATTTGTCGGAGGCGTTGATATCCAGGCAGCCGGCCAGAAAACGGGGCTGGTTGGCCACGATGCCTACGGGCATGCCGTTCATCCGGGCAAATCCCACCACCATGTTCTGGGCGTACATCTTTTGGATTTCAAAAAAATGGTGGTCGTCCACCACGGAGAGGATGATTTTTTTGATGTCGTAAGGGGTGCGGGGGTTTTCCGGGATGACCTGGCGCAGACCAGGATCGATCCGGTCCGGGTCGTCGGCCGTCTCTTTGACCGGGGGTTTCTCGTTGCAGTTCTGGGGGAGGAAGCTCAATAATTCCCTCACCTTGTCCAGAGCGGCCCGATCATCCCGGGCGGCCAGGTGGGCCACCCCGCTGGTGGAGTTGTGACGGATGGCCCCGCCCAGGGCCTCCGGTTCCACCTCTTCGTGGGTCACGGCCTTGATGACCTGGGGGCCGGTGATAAACATGTGGCTGGTCTTTTCCACCATGATGATAAAATCGGTAATGGCCGGGGAATAGACCGCCCCGCCGGCGCAGGGGCCCATAATCACCGAAATCTGGGGGATGATTCCGGAACACTGGACGTTGCGGCGAAAGATCTCGCCGTAGCTCCCCAGGCTGAGGACACCCTCCTGGATACGGGCCCCGCCGGAATCGTTCAGACCGATTACGGGCGCCCCGTTGCGCAGGGCCAGGTCCATGACTTTACAGACCTTTTCGCCGAAGGGGCCGCTGAGGCTGCCGCCAAAGACGGTGAAATCCTGGGAAAAGACGTAGACCAGACGGCCGTTGATCCGTCCGTACCCGGTAACGACCCCATCGCCGAAAATCTTCTGCTTTTCCATGCCGAAGTCGGTGCAGCGATGCACTACGAACTTGTCGAATTCCTCGAAGGTCCCTGGGTCCAGGAGATAGAGTATCCGTTCCCGGGCCGTCAGTTTGCCTTTCTTGTGCTGGGCGTCGATCTTGTCCTGGCCGCCGCCCAATTCCGCTTCCGCCGTCAGGGCGATTAATTCATTGATTCGATCTTCCGTGGTCATGGACCTCACCTTGTTAAAATGAAAAAAGGGTTGAGACGCTTTCCGTCTCAACCCTTGGGGGGTTGGCTTATTCTATGACGATGATCACCTGGTCCGCCTCCACCGAAGCCCCCTTGGCCACCTTGATTTCTTTGACTGTCCCGGAAGCGTAGGTCAGGATGGGCATTTCCATTTTCATGGCCTCGATGATGGCCACCTCGTCGTCCTCTTCCACCGAGTCGCCGATATTTACTTTAATATCAATCACTTTTCCAGCCATTGGGGCCGCTACGTCTGCCACGGTCGTTTCCTCCTTTTTCTATGGTTTTATTAAGGTGTCTGTTGGTATCGGTCAACAATCCGGTCGGCCCGGATCCCGAGCGCTTGTGGCGCCTGGCGGTATCGTACTGGCCGGCAAAAATGACAATGGGACGTTTCCGAGCGGTGGAGGCCGGGACCGCCCATTGGTTTTTGAGTGGATAAATCGCCATTTAGCTAAATCGACAGTCCTTTGTCAAGCATAAAGGTTTACGGCCCGGCGGTTATATTTCGCCGTCCTGCTCCATCTTGACCAGGTCTTCGAATTTGATATCGATCCCCAGAATCCCCTGAATTTCTTCCTCGGCATTGCGGATAGGGCCGGAAACGGTGATGCACAGGGCCCCGGTGATGCGCGAGGTATAAAAATCGGAGATGAAAATCCGGCCGTCTTTGATGGGTTGGGTAAACCAGGAGCGGCCGGAGAAGTCTTCGTCGAGGTTGAAGGCCTGGTATTTGGCCCGGTCGATGATACGGGTGATGTTCTTGGTGGTTTTTTTCCCTTCCAGATTGATGACGTAAATAAACTGAATGAAGGGGTTGAGGTCCAGGAAGTTCTCCATGACCGGTTCCTGCTGGACGTGGTCCATGGAACGGATCTCCTCCCGTTCCAGGATTTCCTCGACGATGTGGAAGGCCAGTTCGGAGGCCTTGCGCTTGAGGGCGTCGAATTCGGAGACGAAGAATTCGGGCAGGTACTTGCGGCTGACCCGCATCATCTCCTGGGAGGAAATGGAGGTCACCCGGCCTTCCTCGTACTGGCGCATGACCCACTTGTAAATCTTCTGGACGCCCGGATGGGTCTTGGTGATGGCCTTGTCCCCGCTCAGGTCCAGGTTTTTGTTGAGCCAGTGGACGATCCCGGCCGTGCCCGATTTGTCGGT
>JALOOY010000040.1 GCA_025454185.1 Thermodesulfobacteriota bacterium | reverse complement strand
TCACCGCCACACCCCGAAATGTGACCATCGGGGTCATCCTGAATGTAACTCCCCAGATCGATGCCGAGGGCAATATCCTGCTCGATATTCAACCCAGTGTGACGGAGGAACTTACCCGCCGGACCCAGCAGGTGGGTGTTTCCGGCAACACGCCGATCCTGACCGAAGCCCCGGTGGTCTCGGTGCGCCAGGCCCAGACCGTAGCGCGGGTCAAAGACGGTCAGACCATCGTCATTGCCGGGTTGATCCGGGAGCGGACCAAAAATGTGGAAAGCGGGGTCCCCGGTTTGATGGAGATACCCCTGCTCGGGTACCTCTTCCGCAACACCCAGGAAACCAAGGAAAAGACCGAACTGGTCATCATGATTACGCCCAAGATCCACGGGGAGTCCCAAATCCTGGATTTCACCCGCCAGGACCTGCAGCGGGCCCGGGATTTTCAGAATCAGAAAAGCCTGGAGGAAAGGCAGTTTTGCCCGACCTGTCCGCAATAACCGAAATGCCTACATGATCGTCTCCCGTATCTATCAGGATTTTTTCCAACTGAGGGAAAAACCCTATAACCTGACTCCGGACCCTAAATTCCTTTGCCTGACGGAAAAACATCAGGAAGCCCTGGATCACCTGGTGTACGGCCTGGAACAGAAAATCGGGTTTTTGCTGCTCCTCGGCGAAGTGGGGGCCGGGAAGACCACCGTCTGCCGGGCCCTCCTGGAGAAACTGGATCGGCGTTACGTAACGGCCCTGATCCTGCATCCTTTCCTCGCCGAAGAGGACCTGCTGGCCAATATTCTCCGGGACCTGCACCAGTCCCCGCGGGGTGGCAGCAAACGGGAACTGCTGGAGCAGTTGTACGCCTTTATCCTGGAGCGGAAATCCGAGGGAAAGACCGTAGTCCTTATTTTTGACGAGTCCCAGAACCTGAGTGCCGCGGCCCTGGAAGAGATCCGTATCCTTTCCAATCTGGAAACGGACCAGGAAAAATTGATTCAAATCATCCTGATCGGCCAGAAGGAACTGGAGACCAAGTTGGCCCGAAAGGAACTCCGTCAGCTCAACCAGCGCATCGGCGTCCGTTATTATCTCGAGCCCCTTACCAGGGAGGAAACCGGGCGCTACCTGAACCACCGGCTGCACGTGGCCGGGGATGGGGGGACCATCCAGTTCACTCGGGGGGCCGTCCGGGAGATTTTCAGCTTTTCCCGGGGCATACCCCGACTGATCAATCTGGCGGCCGACCGGGCCTTGCTGGCCGGCTATGTGCAGGAAACCAAGACCATCACCCGGACAATGGCCTTTCGCGGGATCGCCAGTTTATCCGGAAGAGGCGAGACCGGAAAATCTTTTTGGGGACCCGAACCGCTGTCGCCTCTTTCCCTGCTGGTCATGGTGCTGATCGTCCTCGGCGGATTTACGGTCCTCTGGCTGGGTAGTGAATATCTGGACTGGTGGGGAAATGCCAATAAAATTGTCCAGATCATCCCGGCCGGGTTCTCACAGGAGCAGGTATGAGTTTGATTCGCGATTCCCTGAAGAAAGTCCAGGAAAAAGAAGAGACCCTGGATCAGACGGCGGTGGCGGCGGGGGCTGAACCGAAAACCGTAAGCGACCCGAAAGGCCGGCAATCGGTTTACGTCCTGCTCGGGGTCGGTCTGCTCTTGATTGCCGCCGTATATTTTCTGCTGTTCCAGGCCTTTCCCCGGCCTTCGGCCCAACCCCAAGTGGCAGGCGGGGGCTCAGGGCAGCCGGGCCCGGCCAATGTCCCGGGACCGTCGGCTGCGAACCCGGCCAAAACCTCCCCGGCGGGACAACCCGCCACCCCGGCCGGGTCCACCCCCATGGTCACGGCCCAAGCCGCAGGTCCGGCCGTGACCAGGCCTGCTAATCTGGCTACGCTGCCGCCTTCCACGGTTTCGGCGAAGGGGGCGGAAGGGGCCGGGTCCACCCCGCCGGGGAAGAAGGCCGGGGCGTCTCCCAAGGCCTTAGGGGATCGGGAAACTCCCCAGCAGACGGCCGGATCGGTCCCGCAAGCAGAGCCGGGGAAGGAAAAGGCGGCCAGAGTGCCCGAACCGAGGTCCGCCGCGACCGCCACGCCCTCAGCGCAGCCCGGCCGGGGAATCGAAATCGATACCCGGGCCCGGGAGGATTTGAAAAAGGCTTATGCCCAGGCTTACAGCCTCCAGCAGGAAGGCAAATGGGACCTGGCCCAGGCCCGCTACCGGGAAATCCTGGCCCAGGACCCCTATAACCCCTACGTGCTCACCAATCTGGGCCTGTTGTACCAGAAAACCGGACGTTTGAAAGAGGCCGTTTCGTTTTATGAAAAGGCCCTGGAAGCCGATCCCCGCTTTGTACCGGCATTGCAGAATTTAGGCGTGACTTGGATCAGGCTGGGCAACGGTGATGAGGCCGCCCGCTGGCTGGAACGGGGCCTGGCCCTGGACCCGGACAACGCCGCGGCCCTGGCCAATCTGGGCACCGTTTACAATAAAAAGGGCAACCGGGAATTGGCCCGTCAATACTGGAAGAGGTCGCTGGATCTGGATCCCCGGGTCCCGGAGGTCAGCTACAACCTGGCCCGCCTGGAGGAGGAAGCGGGGAATAGCAGCGAGTCCTACCGCTACTATCAACAATTTATCCGTCTGCGCAACGATCCCTCCGACCGGCTGGTTCAGGAGGTGCAGCGCCATATCCGGGACTGGAAGGTGCCGGGGACGACGCCATAATATCGAACGGACCATTCCGATACGAGCATCCGCTGAGGAAAAATCAATAATCAATAATTAATTGTTGATTATTAATTATTGTTTTATGCAGCTTATTTCTCCTTCCAGCCCTTCCCCCCTCCTATCCGTAGAGGACCTGAAGACCTATTTTTTCACCGAGGAAGGAACGGCCCCGGCCGTGAACGGGGTCAGTTTTACCCTGGCCCCGGGGGAGGCCTTTGGGCTGGTAGGGGAATCGGGCTGCGGGAAGAGCGTCACCGCCCTTTCGATCATGCGTCTGGTCTCCGAGCCGCCCGGCCGGATCATTTCCGGACGCGTATTTTTTGAGGGCCGCGATCTGCTCTCCCTGGAAAAGGAGGCCATGCGACGGATGCGGGGCCGCCGGATGGCCATGATTTTCCAGGAACCCATGACTTCACTCAATCCGGTCATCCCCATCGGGGACCAGATTGCCGAGTCCCTGGACCTGCACCTGGGCCATGAACTTTCAGCGGGCGCTATCAGGGACCGGACCAGGGAACTGCTCCGGCAGGTCCGGATTCCGGCCCCGGACCAGCGCCTCCGCCAATATCCCCATCAACTCAGCGGCGGACTGCGGCAACGGGTCATGATCGCCATGGCCCTCTCCTGCGGCCCCGATCTGCTCATCGCCGATGAACCCACCACGGCCCTGGATGTGACTATTCAAGCCCAGATACTAAGGTTGATCAGGGAACTGCGGCAGGCTGCCGGCCTTTCCCTGTTGCTGATCACCCATAACCTGCGGGTGGTGGCCGAAACCTGCCGCCGGGTGGCGGTCATGTATGCCGGCCGGATCGTGGAGCTGGCCGCGGTGCAGGACCTCTTTGCCGATCCGCTTCACCCCTACACCCGGGGATTGCTGGCTTCTTTGCCTCGGGCCGGAGGGGAAGCCAAGACCCGGCTGCCGGTCATCCCCGGCCGGGTGCCGGACCTGACCGACCTGCCTGCTGGGTGCGCCTTCCAGGACCGCTGCCACTGGGGCCTGGGGCGCTGCCGCGAGGACCCGGAATTAAAGGATGCCGGCGGGGGGCACCTGGTGCGCTGCTGGAAATACGAAGGATCATGGAACCCTTAGTCCGGGCGGTGGGCATCAGCAAGACGTACAGCCTGACGAAAAGCTGGCTGCGGCGGGGCGCCGCTGTCCTGACGGCGGTGAGCGGGGTGGACCTCTCCGTCTTCCCCGGGGAAACCCTGGGACTGGTGGGGGAAAGCGGCTGCGGAAAATCCACCCTGGCCCGCCTGCTGCTGCGGTTGGAAGAACCCACGGGGGGAAAGGTGTTTTTCGAGGGGCGGGAGATCACCGGACTGGGGCCTCGGGAACTGCGGGGCCTGCGCCCGGAGATGCAACTGGTTTTTCAGGACCCCTATTCCTCCCTGAATCCCCGGTTGCGGGTGGGAACCATTATCGAAGAACCCCTGATCATTCAGCGCCGGGAAACGCCCGGCGGACGCCGTCGGGCCGTCCTGGAGTTGCTCCAAATCGTGGGGCTGGGGTCCGAGGCCTATGACCGTTATCCCCACGAATTCAGCGGCGGCCAGCGCCAGCGCATCGGCCTGGCCCGCTCCCTGGCCTTGCAGCCGAAGTTCATCGTGGCCGACGAACCGGTATCGGCCCTGGATGTGTCCATTCAGGCCCAGATCATCAATCTGCTGCTGGATCTCCAGGAACAATTCCGGCTGACCTACCTGTTTATCTCCCATGATCTGCTGGTGATCAGCCAGGTGAGCGATCGCATTGCCGTCATGTACCTGGGAAAAATCGTGGAACTGGGGACCAGGGATGAATTTCTCCAGCCGCCCTGGCATCCCTATACTGAGAGTCTCTGGAGGTCGTCGCCCGGGGCCGTGGTGCCGGACGGCGCAGCGGCGTTGCAGAACGGCGACCTTCCCGATTTTCTGCAGCCCCCCCGCGGGTGCGTTTTCCAGCCCCGTTGTCCCTACGGGGAAGCCCTCTGCCGCCGGGATGAGCCTTTATTGCGGGAATCGCGGCCGGGGTATTGGGTGGCCTGTCATTTCCGCTGAACCGCTAACCAAAAAAATTATAAATTTTTTTGGCAGCATGACGACGTCCGGTGGGCCGTCATCCTGGCGCAGGCCAGAATCCAGGTAGGAAAGGGCCGGGACTCTCCCGGAGGCCGGCCCTTCGACCAAGCGCCTGACCCTATTCCAAATAAGACCCAGTACTAAGGCTGGCGTAATGGCTAGTTCCTGTACCCGCCAGGGAGCGGCCCCAGGTTCTTGATTCGGAAGACTTTCGCCAATTCCTGGAGCAGCAGGTTGGTGGAGGCCTCGATTTTCCGTAAATCCCGTTCGGTCAAGGCCGTCGGTTCAAAACGGTGAATCAGTTCTTTCAGGCTCTCCAATTGCCGGATGATTTCCGGACTGATGGTTTTACCGCCCAGGTGTTCATGGACTTCCAGGATGGTATGCAGGCAGTTTTGCATGCGCCACTGCAGGCGGGGAGAGACCGGGGCCATGCCGAAAAGCGCTAAAGCTGTTCCTGCTGGCGCATCTGGACATAGCCCTCGAACAGGTCCAGCACTTCCTGCCAGGTTTCGGTCAGCAGCCGGATGAGGTCGGGGAAGTAATCGGGCTGAATGACCAAGTTGACGCTGAGGGCAAAGGCGGTGAGATAGTCTCTGGTTTTCACCGAGGGGCTGACCCAGACCACGATCAGGTTGCGGCGGGCGGCAGCGGGCAACTTGGCCACCAGGGTGAGCAGGGGGTTCAGATGGGGCTGACGGGTGCCGAACCCCTCGCTCAGGATTAGAAAAGCCGGGGGAGAGAAGGTGATCTGGCGGGCGGCATCATCCAGGGAGGCGGCGATGCGGACCTGCAGGCCGGCCCGCTTCAAGTCGGGCATAAGCAGTTCATTCAAGGCGCTGGGCTCCAGGGCCAGCAGGATCTCCTGGCCTTCCAGGGTTAGGGGTTCGGAATGCACCCAGAGGTTGTTCATAAAAGCCATCCTTTGTTCAGCGGCGGTTCCGCTGGCGATCGTATTCCACATCCAATTTTAGACCGGAGATGTCGGTGGTTTTTTCTCCCCGGCGGTTTTTGATCTGGTCGATGCCCAGGTTGACGACCGAACGTTTGGAGGCGTAGAGCTGGGCCGTGTCCTCGGTGATGGCCCCCTGTTCATAGGCGTCCAGGATATCCTGATCGAAAGTCTGGCTGCCGAAGGGACGGCTCGATTCGATGATATCGTAAAAGGTCTTCCCTTCCGCTTCCCCGTTCAGGATCAGTTCCTGGATCCGCAGGGAGGTGCCCATGATTTCAAAAATGGCCAGACGCCCGCCGGACACCTGGGGCAGCAGCCGCTGGCAGACCACCCAGCGCAGGGCCCCGGCCAAACGGGTCCGGACCTGGCGCTCTTCATCCAGGGGGAACATGCCCATGACCCGGTTGAGGGTATGGGCCGCGTCCACTGTGTGGAGGGTGCTGAAGACCAGGTGCCCGGTTTCGGCGGCGGTGAGGGCTATTTCCAGGGTTTCCCGGTCGCGGATTTCGCCGACCAGAATGACCTTGGGGGCCTGGCGCAGGGCCGCCCGCAGGCCGTGGGCATAGGAATCAAAGTCGCTGCCCAGTTCCCGCTGGTTGAAGGTGGCTTTCTGATGGGCATGGATGTATTCGATGGGATCCTCGAGGGTGATGACGTGCACAGGCAGGAGCCGATTGATTTCATTCAGAATGGCCGCCAGCGACGTGGTTTTTCCGGTCCCCGTGGCGCCGGTGAAGAGAATGATGCCGTTCTTTTCCTGGGCCATTTTTTTAAAGACCGCCGGCAGCCCGAGGGATTCGATGGCCGGGATTTCCACCGGCAGTTTGCGCATGACGATGCCCAGGGAATTTCGCTGGGAAAAGACGTTGACCCGAAAGCGCACCTTGCCTTCGATTTCGTAAGAAAAGTCACAGGACCCCTTGTGGAGCAGGTCGAGGACCAGGCGGCGATCGGCATGCATCAAGCGCAGGGCCGCCGTTTCGGTCTGGAAGGGCGAAAGGGAGGTGATGGGCGGCGTGAGGTTGATGGAAACCAGCTCACCGTTCGACTCCACCTGAATGGGCCGGTCCACGGTAAAGAGAATATCCGAAATATGGGGATAACTACGGATAATCCGCGTTAAAACGAAATCCAAATCAGCCTGGCGCATGGATCCTTTTTCCTTTTTCCGGTGAATGCCTGGAAGAAAAATTAGGGGTTCATCCCCGGTTGCCTATAACCAATACGAAAATAAAGACGAACATCCAACATGCAACAGCGAATGTCCAACATCAAATTGTGGTATTGTAGCCCATTTCCACAAAAGGCGGGGGATGGCCTATTGCTGCCATTTCCCTGTTTCGTGGGTGCTCGCTCCGAGCCTGGCGGTTCAGAAAAACTTTTAAATCGTTTTGGCAAATTTCAGACCTCGGTAAAATCCGTCACCAGTTCGGAGACGTAGGACTTGAATTTTTCCTTGTCCACGCATTTCGAGTAGGCATCGTCTCCGGAAATATATCCTTTTTTCAGGTAATCCATGATGGAATCGTCCAGGGAGGTCATGCCGTATTTTTTCCCGGTCTGGATGACCGAGGGAAGCTGGAAGGTCTTGCCTTCCCGGATCAGGTTGCGGACCGCATGGGTGGCGATCAGGATTTCCAGGGCGGCCAGCCGGCCCTTGCGGTCGATCCGTTTGAAAAGGGTCTGGGCTACCACGGCCCGCAGGGAGTCGGCCAGGGTGGCCCGGATCTGCCCCTGCTGATGGGAAGGGAAAACCTCGATAATGCGGTCCACGGTCTTGGAGGCGCTGATGGTGTGGAGGGTGGCAAAGACCAGGTGGCCTGTTTCGGCGGCCTCGATGGCCAGGGAGATGGTTTCCAGGTCCCGCATTTCACCCACCATGATGATATCCGGGTCCTCCCGCAGGGCCCCGCGCAGGGCCGCGGAAAAGGAGCGGGTATGGCGGCCCACCTCCCGGTGGTTGATCGTGCAGGAGATGTTCTGGTGCACGAATTCGACGGGGTCCTCTATGGTCAGGATGTGGTCTTTGCGGGAACGGTTGGCGTGATCGACGATGGCGGCCAGGGTGGTTGATTTGCCGCTGCCGGTCGGTCCGGTGACCAGGACCAGCCCCTTGGGCAAAAGGGCCAGCCGTTTCATGACCAGCGGCAGGCCCAGTTCATCGATGGTCATGATTTTATTGGGGATTTCACGAAATACGGCCCCGATGCCGTGCAATTGCCGAAAAAAATTAACCCGGTAGCGGGCCAGACCGGGCACTTCATGGGAGAAGTCGATGTCTCCCGTCTCCTCGAATTCCTTGATCTTGTCTTCTGCCGTGATCTCAAAGAGCAGGGAACGCAGTTCGTCGTTTTCCAGGATTTTGTATTTGATACGCTCCAGTTCACCACGGATGCGCAGCAGGGGCTGGGTCCCGGCGGACAGATGCAGGTCGGAGGCCCCCTGTTCGTTCATCAATTTGAAAAAGGCATCGATTTGCGCCATTGGCTTTCACCTCGAATGGTATCCCTGTCGGGGAGTTGAACCCAATAAACTTATCGGTGCCTTCCTGGAAAAGTTTAATTAGATTCTTACCTCCATTGTTTTTGAGAATTTGTCTCAAGGGCTGTAAGAATCTATCCAAAAAAATCAAATTTTTTTGGTTAGTTTTTAATTGACTCCCGGCAAAGGCATTTGCTAAATAGAGGGGTGACTCAAAAAATGAATCCCCGGCGTCTTTCGGATTTTGATAATCCATTAAAAAGTGTCAGGAAAGGAGAGGTTTATGGCGGCAAAAATCATCAGCGGTGCCGAAGTTGCCAAACAAATTCGCGAGGAATTGAAAAAAGAAGTGGAAGATATGAAGGCCAA
>JALOOY010000539.1 GCA_025454185.1 Thermodesulfobacteriota bacterium | reverse complement strand
GATCGTGCGGGGTAATCCCGGGAATGACCACCTTTCCCCCGATGCCGGTGGACCAGTAGGCCTGGATGATGGCCCCTGGATCGCCGATAGCCTCGAAGGCCACATCCACTCCGCCGCCCATCCACATGCCGCCTTCTACCTGGACTCCGCCGGTCAGTGTTAGGATGAAGGGAACCGGGTCCTCCTTGGAGCTGTCGACAAAATGAGTGGCGCCGAACTCCAGAGCAAGCCCTCTCTTGCTGCCTTCGAGATCCACGGCGATTACCGGGTTCGCATGCTGCATGACGGCGGCCCGCAGACAGTTCAAGCCCACGCCGCCGAGGCCGTAGACCACCACCGAATCGCCGGGTTTGATCTGGGCCGTGTTAAAGACCGATCCCCAGCCGGTGGGTACGCAGCAGCCCATGAAGCAGGCCTGGTCCAACGGAAACTCTTTCGGGAGCGGAATAGCCCCGTTTTCGGGAAGGACCGTATAATTGGAGAAGCCGGACACGAAATTTCCGTGGCGTACCATCTCTCCTTTCCTGTCGGTTAGCCGGGAGGTCCCGTCCAGCAGCATACCCCCCAGAAAAGCCCCAAAGTTGCCGCTGCAAATATTCCCCATGCCGCGACGGCACTGGGGACATTCGCCGCAGGGGATCATCCAGGTGCCGACCACATGATCGCCCTTCTTGACCTTGGTCACCCCCGGTCCGACGTCTTCCACCACCCCGGACATCTCATGGCCGATGGCCAGGGGCAGGGCGATGGGGATTTCCCCCAGCATAAGATGCAGATCCGAGTGGCAGAAGCCGGTGAAAGCGGTCTTCACCAGGACCTCTTTGTCCTTGGGCGGGGCCAGTTCCAGTTCCTCGATGGTCAGGGGTTTGTTTGGTTCTCTCAAGACGGCTGACTTAATCTTCATGGCGTTCCTCCTTCTAAAATCCAATGAATTAGTGAATTAGCGCTTGTCCCACGGTGGGGCCAGCTTGATTTTGTACTTGGTCCAGTTAAAGGGGTAGACGGTCATCTGCTTGCCGTCCCACCATTGGTGCGCGGTGCTAACAAATGTGGCCACCCCGTTGGCGTCGTATTTCACCTTACCCATCACGGTCTGAAACTCGGTGGCCAAAACCGCCTGGCGGACCTTGGCCGAATCTAACGTGCCGGCCTTCTCGATCGCCTGCCAAAGAATCTGGCATAGACCGTAGGTGGCGCCGATACTGACCGAATATTTCTTGAATTTTTCGTAGTACCGTTCTCCCAGTTGCCGGGCGCCCGGGAAGGGAAAATCCATGGACCAGAACCCGTCAGACAGGACATACTGGGCCTCTTTGCCCAAGGCGGCCCAGAATTCACCGGCCCAGGTCCCCTTCCAACCGTGAAAATAAATCACGTTCAGTTTGTTTTCCTTCATTTGACGCACGAAGGTGATGCAGTCGGTGTCGGCCCCGAAAATCAAAATGGCATCCACGCCGAGGGATTTGGCTTTGATGATCTGGGCCGAATAGTCTTTGGCCCCGACGGCCCAGGGCTCATCCAGGGCGAAGGTGTAGCCGTGCTTTTTGGCCTGTTCGCGAAAAATACCGGCAAAGGCGCGGCCGTCGAAGGTGTCTTCCATGATCAGGGCCGGCTTTTTGGGTCTCTGATCCTTGGGCAGGGTGTTCCAGATTTCAAAGGGAACGCTGCAGGCCTGGACGAGATCGAAAAAGAAGAGGGTGGACCATTTGAACTTGTGCTCCAGCCAGGGGGGGATCAGACAGATGGTGGTGTGATAATATTTCTTGTACTTTTCGGCCGTAATGCACCCGGGGATGACCCCGAAAGGGGCGGCGAAGCCGCCGAGCAGCAAGTCGACCTTGTCCATTTTGATCAAACGTTCCACAGCCGCCGCCGCTTTTCCGGGATCGCTTTCGTCATCGGCGACGATGAGCCGCACCGGCAGCTTTTTCCCGAATTCTTTCACGAAAACCCCGCCTGTCTTGTTGACGTCGTCCACGGCCGTCTGGTAGGCCCATTGCTGTTCCACGCCGGCCATGGCCAGGATCCCGGTGAGCGGGAGGTTGGTTCCAATTAGGATCTCTTTCTTGACCTCCTTGGCCAAACCGGTGGAAGGGGCGAGCAAGCAGCCGCAGACCAAAACCAATAGTCCTGCCTTCAAAATCCCTGCGATACATCCTTTCATAGTAATCCTCCTTGTGGTTGACAGATTTAAATCAGGAAAATCTAGCCGATCACCTCCTTCCCCGGACTTTTCCCAAAAATGACCAACAGGCCCGGAACGGAACCCCCGATGGGTTTGTGGCACCGGAGGCGGGATGGGTCCATTGCACGAGCCCCTGCGGTAAAAAGAGCATGACCAGAATGATGAACAGCCCCGAGATGATCGGGTGGATCTCGGGCAGCCAGATGTTGGCCAATTCGAAAAGGCCGGACAGCACCACTGCGCCCACTATCGGGCCGCTGAGGGTCCCCAAGCCGCCCAGAATGGTCATCAGCACCGGCAGAAGGGCAAAATTGAGGCTGAA
>JALOOY010000039.1 GCA_025454185.1 Thermodesulfobacteriota bacterium | reverse complement strand
CTGGCGGTTGGCGAAGGCGAAGTTGGCGGCCGCGGCCATGGCCCCTAAGTATTCCTCTCCCTCCGGGGATTGAATGGGGGCGCAGCACAATTGCCGGTCCGGCAGTTCGATGGCATACTTGGTCGCGGCCTTGAGCAGTTTCTTGATGTAGTCGTCACAGACCTGGTGTCCCAGGCCTCTGGAACCGGTATGGACGATCACCGTCACCTGGTCTTCCCAGAGCCCCAGGGCCCGGGCGGCCGCCGCATCATAAACCGTTTCCACATAACCCACTTCCACGAAATGGTTGCCCGAACCGAGGGTCCCCAACTGGTCCTTGCCTCGCTCCAGGGCCCGGTCGGAGACCAGGTCGGGCCGGGCCCCCTCGAGGCACCCCGTCTCCTCAATGTGCTCCAGGTCCCGGTCGGATCCATACCCCTGCCGGACGGCCCAGCGGGCCCCCTGGAGGAGGACCTTTTCCCGGTCTTTCGGAGACAGCTTCAGGTCCTTGCGGTGGGACCCCACACCGGAGGGAATGTTGCGAAACAGGGCCTCGACGATTTCCTTCATCTGTCCCTGAATATCCGTGCGGCTCAACCCGGAGCGCAGCAGCCGCACCCCTCAGTTGATGTCGTAGCCCACCCCCCCCGGGGAAACCACCCCCTGACGCAGATCGAAGGCCGCCACCCCCCCGATGGGGAACCCGTAGCCCCAGTGGATGTCCGGCATGGCCAGGGAGTTGCCCACAATGCCTGGGAGCCAGGCCACGTTGGCCACCTGGTTCAGGCTCTGGTCCTGGCGGATGTCGGTCAGCAGCGCCTCGGAAGCAAAGACCAGCCCGTCGGTGCGCATCTTGCCTTCCCGGGGGATGCGAACCCGGCAGGGATCGATTCGTTCCGTTTTTATCTTGTCCGTCATGGTTTCCTCCATTTGCGGGCTTGAATCCTATCGCCGGGACGGGCGCCCGCAAAGCCTGAAAATGTTCACCATAAGGGCACAGCCGGGGGCGACTGTGCCACAACTTCGATGTTCGATGTTGGACGTTCGATGTTCGATGTTCGTCTTTTATATGTCAAAAATCACCCTCGCCCGCCAGCCTTTCGCTGTCCGGCGAATTTGAAGTTGATGATAGGTCACGGCCTTGACGCCCTGCTTGAATCCGTGCCGGTCCGGATTGAACGGCTCTCCCCAGGCCCGGGCCGTGAGCTTTTGTTCGGTCCATTCCCGAATTTCGAAACGGCCGAACACCAGGCCGCGGGCGTCGAATAAATACAGGAGTTCCCCCAGCCAGGCCGCCAGCAAGGCTTCCCGGTCCGGGGCCTCCACCGTGATGTCCTGCACCCGGTGGGCTCGAACCTGCGGCGCGTCCACCAGGATATCCGTGAAGGCCCAGGCGGCGTTGACCAACAGGCCGGGGAAATCGTCTCCCCGCACCTCCAGCCCCAGGTCTCCCGAGTGATCGATCAGACGGTACGGTTTGGTTTTCGCGGCCATGAGTTCATTGTACGATAAAGCAGTTTGCGCTTGCAATCTTCATCTGTTACGATTAAATATCAAGCCAAAAATTTCAAAAATTTTTGGCTTAGGAGAATATCCTTGACCCGTCCCCTCGTCCTGCTTTGTTTCTTTTTTTCCGGCTTCAGCGGGCTGCTCTACGAAGTCCTCTGGCTGCGCATGCTCATCCTGATCTTCGGCTCCACCACGCTGGCCATCAGCACGGTGCTGACGGCCTTCATGGGCGGCCTGGCCCTCGGCAGTTTTATTTTCGGCCGCCTCATGGACGGCCGGCGGCGCCCCCTGCTGTATTACGGGGTCCTGGAAGGGGTCATCGGTTTGTACGCCCTGGCTATTCCCTTGATCTTTACGGGCCTCATCCCTTTGTATAAGCTCCTCTGGCAGCAGTTTCACCTGAGTTTTTACGCCTTCACTTTGATTCAGTTTCTGCTGGTCTCCCTGGTCCTGATCGTGCCCACCACCTGCATGGGGGCTACCCTGCCCATTTTAAGCGCCTGGGCGGTCCGGGAGGAATCCACGCTGGGAGTGACCATCGGTCGCCTCTACGCCCTCAATACCTTCGGCGCCTTGTGCGGCACGGCCCTGAGCGGTTTTCTGCTGCTGCCCGCCCTGGGAGTCCGCCAGACCCTCTGGATCGCCGTCGTCATCAATCTGCTGGTGGCCCTGCTGATCCTTTCTTTTCTGCCCCGTTTCGGGCAAAAGCCGGAAACAGCGGCGCCGGCTTATCGGTCGGCCGCCCCGGACCGGGAGACGGCCTCGGGCAACCTTGCCCCTCGTCTGGTCTGGTTCATCGTCCTGGGCATCGCCTTCTCCGGCTTCGTATCCATGATCTATGAGGTGGCCTGGAGCCGCACCCTGTCCCTGCTGGTGGATTCCTCGGTCTACGGTTTTACCATCATGCTGACCACCTTTCTGGTGGGCATCGCCGTGGGTTCCTGGTTTTTTTCCCGCCGGGTGGACCGCCTGCGCTCTCCGGGCTTTGTCTGGGCCCTGATGCAGATCGGTGTGGGTCTCCTGGCTTTCGGCAGTCTGCTGTTCTTCCAGGAACTCCCTTACCTCTACCTGCTCCTCTACCGCTTCATCGGCCATTCCATCAACCTGTTGCTGGTCGGTAAATTTCTGCTGGCCTTTTTCATCATGCTGGCCCCCACCCTGCTCATGGGCGCCCTCTTTCCACTGACCGTCAAAATCTATACGGCCAACCTGCGCCAGATAGGCCGTTTCGTGGGCAACATCTATACCGTCAATACCATCGGCTGCATCCTCGGTTCCTTCGCCGGTGGATTCTTCCTCATCCCCTGGCTGGGCATCCGCGACACCATCCTCCTCGGCATCGGCCTGAACCTGCTCTACGGCCTGTGGATCCTGTTTTTGTCCCCGGCCCCGCGCCTTTTCTGGAAACGGACCGCCTATACCCTGACCATAGTGATTACGGCCCTCATCTTTGCCTTTCCGCCCCAGTGGCAGGCCCCGCTCATGGCCAGCGGCGTTTATATTTATGCCCACAATTTCGATAAAACCTCCCGGGCCGACCTGCTCGACATGTATTCCCCGGAAAACGAACACCTGCTTTACTACAAGGAGGGCCCCACCTGCACCATCAGCGTGCACAAGTCCAAATATACCGGCACGATCTACATGAAGTCCAACGGCAAGGTGGAAGCCTCCACCAAAGGGGACATGCCTACCCAGGTCCTGGTAGCCCAGATTCCGCTGCTCCTGGCGCCTAAAGTGGACGAACTGCTGGTGGTGGGCATGGGCAGCGGCGTCACCGTGGGCTCCATGACCACCTTCCCGGCCAAGAAGATTACCCTGGTGGAACTGGAACAGGCAGTCATCGAGGGTTCCCGTTTTTTCGACCACGTCAATTACCGTCCCCTGGAAGACCCCCGCCTGGTCCTGCGGGTGGCCGACGCCCGCAATTACCTCCTGGTCACCCCCGACACCTATGATGTGATCATCTCCGAACCCTCCAATCCCTGGATGGCCGGCATCGCCAACGTGTTCACCGTGGAATTCTTCAGGCTGGGGTATGAGAAGTTGAAACCGGAAGGGGTCTTCTGCCAGTGGCTGCAATTATACAAGATCTCCCCGGAAAGCTTCAAGACCGTGCTGCGCACCTTTCACAGCGTTTTCCCCCATGTTTACGTCTTTCAGCCCCAGGACAAGGACCTGGTGCTGGTGGGTTTCAAAAAACCCCCGGTCTTCTCCTTGGAGGAAATCGAAAAGCGCATGAGCTGGGAGAAGGTGGCCGCCGACCTGAAGCGCATCGAGGTGCCCGACCTGGAAACCCTGATGGGTAAATTTCTCATGGGGCCCCGGGAAATAAAGAAGCTGATTCAGGCGGGACCGCTCAACACCGACGACACCAACCTCATCGAATTTTCCACGCCCAAGAGCCTCTTTGAAGAAACGGCCGAACTGAACAGCGAGATCCTGGAGCCCTTTCGGCGACCGGCCCGGGACTATTTCGACCTGCAGGGCCATCTGGGGCAACCGTCGTTTTCCCTGCGCAAGGAATGGCTGCCCGTGCCCAAGACCCGTTAACGCGGCTGGTTGAAGAAAAACAATACGGAGTTCGTTATAAATGTTTGCTCCTGAGGTCCGCCATATGAACCCGGCCATTATCGTAGTGGACATGGTCCGGGACAATTTCCACGACGAGGACCACCTGCCCATCACCGCCCAGGCCCGGGCCATGATCCCGGCCCTGAATCATTTGCTGCGGACCGCCCGGTCCAAAGGGGCCCCCGTTATCTTTGCCTGCGACAGCTTTCTGGAGGGTGATTTTATTTTTCAGGGACGCATGAAGGCCCATTCCCTGCGGGGCACCCCGGGGGCCGAGGTACTGGACGAGCTCGATCGGGCCCCGGAAGATATCTTCCTGCCCAAGCGCCGCTTCAGCGCCTTTTTCAAGACCGACCTCGACATGACCCTGAGGTTGCACGAAGTGGACACCGTGGCCGTCACCGGCATCGCCACCCACTTCTGCGTCCTGACCACAGCCCTGGACGCCCTCTGTAACGACTTTCGAGCCGTCCTGCTCGAGGACTGCTGCGCCGGCCCTACCCTGGAAATTCATCGGCGCACGCTCGACAACTACCGCCGCAATCCCTTGCATCCGCTGCTGCGGGTGATGGATTCCCTGTCTTTTTTGGAGGAATTTTAATAAGCTTCAAAACCCGTTTTATAGCCGGCGTCTTGCTCGTCATGCCGGACTCGATCCGGCATCCAGGACTTCGGGGATTCGGAAGCCCTGGATCCTGGCCTGCGCCAGGATGACGACCGCACAGAATAAGCCCACCCGGCGGGTGGGACGCCCGTTCCATTAACAATTAATAATTGACAATTGATTATTGATTATTATTTTTTATTATAAAAAAAGCCCTGGTCCCCCTCCCGGGGAAACCAGGGCTGCGTCTTTAATTAACGTGACTATTACTTCTTATAGTCGTACCACCCGGCCCCGGTCTTGCGGCCCAGGCGGTTGGCCCGGATCATGTTCTTGAGCAGCGTGGGGGCCACCCACTTGCCTTCCTTGTTCAGCTCTTTGTAGAAATAGTCGGCTACGAACTTGCAGATATCCACCCCGGTCAGGTCCATCAGTTCAAAGGGACCCATGGGATAATTCAAGCCCAGTTTGACCGCCTTGTCCACGTCTTCCTTGGTGGCCACGCCTTCCTGGACGATGTTGATGGCTTCCAGCATGTGGGGGATCATGATGCGGTTGACGATGAAGCCCGGGGAATCGATCTTCACCTCCACCGTCTCCTTGCCCATCTTTTTGGCCAGGTCCATGGTGACCTGCACGGCCTCGTCGTTGCTGTGGAAGCCGCGGATGACCTCCACCAGGCGCATCAGGGGCACGGGATTGAAGAAATGCATGCCCACCACCTTTTCCGGCCGCCCTGTAGCCACGGCGATCTCGGTAATGGACATGGACGAGGTATTGGTGGCCAGGACAACGTCGGCCCGGCAGATCCCGTCCAGTTCCTTGAAGACCGACCGTTTCAGGTCCATGTTTTCGATGACGGCTTCGATGACGAAATCCACGTCGGCCAGGTCGGCCATGCTGGTGGTGCCTTTGATGCGGCCCAGGACGGCCCCTTTCTGCTCTTCCGTCATCTTGCCTTTTTCCACGCCCTTGCTCAGGAACCGGTCGATGTTCTTGAGACCATTCTGCACGAAACGCTCTTCCACGTCGCGCATGACCACGTCACAACCTATCTGGGCGGCCACCTGGGCGATGCCGTTGCCCATGGTCCCGGCTCCGATGACCCCGATTTTCTTGATTTCCATCAAACATCCTCCTTGTGAATTTTTTCTTGACCATACACTAACAACGGATTTGTTGTCAATTCCCTTTCCAAACCGGGTCGGGCGGGCGGCGGCAAATTTCTTGACAGGAGAAATCCGGCCGGTTATTGGTATACGGTAATGGATTATTATCCCGAAAATATCCTCCTGGAGATCACGGCCCTGCTGAACGCCCCTCTCCCTCCCGTTGAAACCGGGGAGAACCGGGATTTGTCCGGCCTGGCCTTTCCGGAATTTCAGTTCGTCTGGTGGCTGGAATGCTTTCTAAAGGAGGGGCCGGAGGCCTTTCGGGAAAAATTCCTATCCCGCCCGGCGGAGGAACAGCAGGCCCTGGCCCCTCAGGTCTGCCGCTGGTTCCTCTACCATCCCCGGCTGCAGCGCCTCTATCCGGTCCGCCCGGCCCCTCCGGCCCGGGGCCGCTGGGAACTGGCCCGCGGGGGCTCCCTGATCAAGCTCATTGACGAGGATAACACCGGGGGGCCCATCCAGGTCTACTACATTTTCCCGCACCGCCAAATTTGGCCGCACCTGTTGAAGGTGCTGGACTGGTCCTTGTTCCTCGATCCGGCTGCGGCCAGGGACCTGGAAGCGGACCTGGACTTCGCCGGCCTTTCCCGGCTGGCCGACACGCGGGAGAGGTCGGCGCAACTGCGGTCCCTGCTCACCCGTCCCGACGGGGCGGGAATAGCGGAAAAGACCCCCACGCCTGGAATTCCCGAGCCGGCGGCGCCGGTCAGCCCGACCAAAAAGCGGGAAAAGAAAAAAAAATCTGCCGGGCAATTACGCCTCTTCGAATAAGGATCCCTCATGAAGATAGCGGAAAAACTACACGGTTTCCTCTGGCGGGACCAGCGGGCCAACAACGGCAACACCTACTTCATCGAAGGACCGCCCCGGATCCTGATCGATCCCGGTCATCGCCATCTCTTCGGCCGGGTGGAAACCGAACTGGCCCGGCTGGCCCTCAAACCGGCGCACATGGATATCGTGGTGGCCACCCATGCCCATCCGGATCACCTGGAGGCCCTGTCCCAATTCCGGGAGCCCACCCTGACGGCCCTGGGCCGGGAAGAATACGATTTCATCCGCGGGGCGGCCCGCCAGGCCGGCTGGGATTGGGGAGGTGAAGGGCCGGAGCCCGACCTGCTGCTGCAGGAAGGGGAGTTAAAACTGGGGGAACTCCGATTTAGAATCCTGGTGACTCCCGGTCATTCTCCCGGGTCGATCTGCCTCTACTGGGAAGACCAAAAAGCGCTTTTTACCGGTGACGTCCTGTTCCAGCAGGGCTTGGGGCGCACGGATTTGCCGGGGGGAAACGGGGCAATGTTGAAAGAAAGCATTCGCCGGCTGGCCGCACTGGAGGTGGACATCCTCCTGCCGGGTCACGGAGAAGTCATTATGGGGAAAGCGGCGGTACAGGCCAACTTTCGGATGGTGGAGGACTACTGGTTCAACTATATTTAGCGGATTTTCGGTCAAAAAATTTTAAAGATTTTTGACCAGGGCCTCCCGGCAATCCCGAACCGCCTGCCCGTAATAGGTGAGCCATTCCGGGTCACGGTTCAAATTGGGAACGACGGCCGTCCCCGAAATACCTTTTTCCGCCAGGCGGGTCCGCAGGACACCGGCCCGCCGCACCCCGGCCTCCGTCAACCCGGTTCGGAAACCCTCGATGATCCGCAGGAACGGCGCGGGGGAAAGTCCCCAGAGCGTTTCCAGGACCTCCCAGCGTCTGGCGTTGTCCCCTTCCAGGTCGACGGCCTCGATCAATTCCCGCCGCAACAGACTTCCCGCTTCTTTCGCTTCACCCAGAGTTGCCATCGCCGCCTGCAGTTCTTCCGGGTCCACCAGCCCGTCCAGATATTTCTGCACCCAGCCCCGGGCCTTGCCCAGCCACTCCTGCTGCTTGATCTTTTGCTTCTCTTCCTCGGAAAGGGACAGGTTCTTGGTCCTCTCCATGATGATGTCTAAGGTACTGCGTATTTCACCCATGATCCGGCTCTTGGTAAAAGGTTTTTTTTAGCCAAAAATTATATTAGATATTTTTAGCTAAGTACAGGGTTCTATAAATTGAACAACGTATAGGCTCAAACAAAAATGAAGGTCTTGACCACTATGGGTGAATCCCTGCAGCACCTCGTCATGCCGGTGAAAACCGGCATCCAGGAGGGAAAGGACCCGTGCTCCCTGGATCCTGGCCTTCGCCAGGATGACCAGAAAACGCGGTCATAATTTGAAAATGAAGCACTAAGCATGTCCTATGACATCGGTCAGCAGGGAAAGATCGATTCCCATGGACTTGGCCGCTTTTTCCCACCGCTGGTCCAGGGGGGTTTGGAAGAGGATGTTTTCCTCCAGGGGGCAGGTCAGCCAGGCGTTGGCCATGATCTCCGATTCCAATTGCCCCGGTCCCCAGCCGGCGCAGCCCAGGGTGATCATGAAGAAATCAGGGCCTTCACCACGGGCCAGGGCCTCCAGGATATCTTTGGAGTTGCTCAGCGCCAGCGATGCGGTCACCGGATGGATGCCTTCCCAGTGAAAGGGCGGTCCGTGCAGGACAAAAATCTGTCCCTTGTGCACCGGGCCGCCGATGTAGATCGGCGCCTGCTCCAGCTCCGGCGTGCAGGTTATCCCCAGTTCCCTGAAAACCGAACCGCCGGTCAGTTCGGGGAAAACCCGGTTGATCACCAGCCCCAGGGCCCCCTCCACGGTATGCTCGCAGAGGCAGGTCACGGTCTGATGGAAGTTGGGATCCATCAAACTGGGCATGGCGATCAGGAAGTGTCCTTTGAGCGAATGGGGGTCGTTTCTCAGGGCCATGT
>JALOOY010000538.1 GCA_025454185.1 Thermodesulfobacteriota bacterium | reverse complement strand
CCTTCCACATCGTTGTTGAGCCCCGTAACCCGCCAGCCCCGTTCGCGGGCCAAAGCCGCCAGGTGTCCCGGGAAAGCGCCCACGTCCAGGAGGCGACGGCCGTCCCCCTCGGGGAGGAGGCGCAGGGTGTCCTGAAAGCGCTTGAGGTGGAAGCCGAGGTAGTCCCGTTCCCAGGCCTCCAGGGTGCCGCCGGCAAAGCGGACCACCGACTGTTCCAGCGACGCAAGGTCGGGGACAGGAAAGACGGGGTCGGGCACAGGCCAAAGATAACCCTGGGTCATTTTATTCCTCTATGCTCGCTAGGTTATTTCGTGCCGTCAGGCAGGAGCCAGCGATGGGGGACCCGGTAGAGCCCGGTGTCTTTGAGAGACGAGCGTACCGCCAGGGAAACACAGCGACTCTGGTAATCGTAGGCGTGGCCGTCCCGGGCGTGGACCGCCACATCCAGGAAGTAGGTCCCTTCGATAAACTGGGGCTTCTCGAGCAGAAACCCGATGCGGCCCTGGGAGCCCAGGGCCGGCAGGACGATACGATCCGTTTCCGTGTTGGTCCCATAGGCACAGGCGCCCTCCCCGTTGAAAATGCCGACCCCAAACACCACATCAGCCGTAGGCCGGTGAACACGATAGGCCAATTCGATGGTGATATCTTCGCCGCTCTGAAAGACGTGACGGTCCTGCCCCTGATCGTCCAAGATCCGGACTCGGATAATTTCCAGGTCGCCGTTGCCCCAGCGATCTTTGGACAACAGACCGGCCGGAGCCGGGCACTGGTCTTCCGGGCGTTCATCCTGAAAGCGGGCCTCCTCCCGGCGGGCCACTTCCTGCCGGTAGGCGTCGACCACCTGCCGGGGGGGGCCCTGGGCCCGCAGGCAACCGCCGTCCAGCCAGACGGCCTCTTCGCAGAAACGCTCCACCGTCGGCAAATCGTGGGTGACCAGGACGATGGTTTTCCCGGCCTTCTTAAAGGCGATCATCTGGTCGAGGCATTTGTGGGAGAAGGATTCGTCGCCCACGGCCAGTACTTCGTCCACCAGCAGGATGTCCGGGTCCACGTTGACGGCCACGGAGAATCCCAGCCGTACATACATGCCGGAGGAGTAGGTCCGGACCGGTGCGTCGATGAAGGATTCCAGTTCGGCGAAACGGACGATCCGGTCGAAGCGGGCCTCGATCTCCTTGCGGCTCAGCCCCATCACGGCCCCGTTGATAAAGACGTTTTCCCGGCCGGTGAATTCCGGGTGGAAGCCGGCGCCCAGTTCGATCAGGGAGGCAACGCGGCCCTCCAGTTGGATGGTCCCGCCGTCGGGTTTATAGATGCCGGCCAGCAGCTTGAGCAGGGTGCTCTTGCCCGAGCCGTTGCGGCCGATGACCCCCAGGCTGATCCCCCGGGGAATTTCCAGGTCGAGATGGGAAAAGACTTCGAACCGCTCCCCGCGGGGTTTGGCCGGCAGGGCCAGGGGCTTGAGCAGCCAGGTCTTGACGGTGCCGTGGTCGCCGCGCAGCAGCAGCTTCTGGAAGGACTTGGATACGTCGTGGAGACTGATCGCCGAGGTAGCCATGGTTCAGATCTTCTCCGCCAGCGTTTCCTTGTAGTGTTCGAAGAGAAGGATGCCCAGAACCAGCGTGAACAGGGCCAGGAGAAAAAAGACGGCCAGGTGGGTCAGGTCGGGGCTGCGGCGGTAAAAAAAGATGTCCTGATAGCCCAAGGTGATCAGCGTGGCCGGGTTCAGCAGGGCCCACGGCCGGAAGGTCGGCGGCACCTGGGACAGGGGATAGAGGATGGGGGTCAGGAAAAACCAGAGGGTCACCAGGTTGGTAAGGATATGCTGGATGTCGCGCAGAAAGACGTTCAGGGTGGCCATCCCCAGGGTTAGGCCGGCGATGAAGATCAGATGGGCCGTAACGACCAGCGGCAGCCAGACCAGGACCGGGCCGGGAGGCAGCCCCATGAAGGCCAGAAAAATCAGGAGAATGGGCAGGCTCAACAGATAGTTCAGGAGATTGGCCCCCACCTTGACCAGGGGCAGGATCTGTCCCGGGAAGAGGACTTTGGTGATGAGACTGCCCCCCGAGACGATGGCCGTAGTCCCTTCCAGCAGGGAAGAGGAAAACCAGACCCAGGGCAGCAGACCGGTGAATACGAAGCCGGCATAATGCTCCATCTGGATGCGGAAATAAACACTGAACACCAGGGCATAGACCGCCAGCAGCATCAGGGGATTCAGAAAGGTCCAGAGGAACCCGAGAAGGGAGCCCCGATAACGGGCCTTCAATTCGCGCAGGACCAGGCTGGAAACCAGGCCCCGGTAGCGATACAATTCCTGGAAATGGCTGGTAAAAGTGGCGACCATGGGTGTTTAAACGGTTTTCGGTTTCCGTTTTTCAGAATACGTTATTCTTATGTACGTATTAAATTTTTCCCCGGGGCGCGAGGCCCCGGCCTCGCGCCCCGGGGAAAAATTTAATAGGCCTCCCGGCTGAAAAAGCCTTTCCAGAGGGTCTTGATCAAGATTTTGAAATCGAA
>JALOOY010000038.1 GCA_025454185.1 Thermodesulfobacteriota bacterium | reverse complement strand
GTCCATGGTGAAGAGCAGGGTATGGCCGGTGCCGTCGGAGGTGTAGCAGGTCCGCCACTTGGCCGTGCCGCCGAAATCCCGGGCGGTTATCAGCCCCTCCCGTTCCTGGGGCTCGATTTTCTCGTACTGCCTGCCGGCTTTGTAATAGGTGCTTTTCCCGGGTACAACGCGATTCCAGGGGATCCCCCAATAGGCCATTTCCCGCACGGCGATGGGGGCCGTTTCCGCAAACAGGCGGGCCACTTCCTGATCGCAGCCCCAGTCCGAACCCTTGACCGTATCGGAGAAGTGGACGTCCGGGCAGTCCCCGTCGCCCATGCAGCAGTTGCCCAGCGAGGCCTGCATGCCGCCCTGAGCCGCGGCGGAGTGGGACCTGCGGGGCGGGACGATGCTCAGACAGATGGTCTTGAACCCCCGGGAGGCCGCTTCCACGGCCACCCGCTCCCCGGCCAGCCCCGCGCCGATGCACAGTAGATCCGAATAAAAAGTTTCCAAAGGGTAATCCTCCCTTACCCTAAAAATTCAAAATACGAATTTTTAGGGTAACAATGTGCCACACTATAAAGTTAAGGTGTAAAATGTATATAAGGTAACGGCGCCGATGAGGATAAAAACCAGGGTCAACAGATTCTCGAAGCGCTTGAAGAAGTGCCGCCGGGTCCGAGTGATCACGCCCCATTTCACGCCGATGCGGTAAAAACCCACGCCCACGTGCAATTCCACCAGAGGCAGCAGGATCATGTAGAAAACCAGCCAAAATCCGCCCTGGATCCGGGCCGCGCTCTTGGCCGCCGTGATGGGCAGGTTGGTCAGCACGGTCCACATGTGGATGGCGCCCATGATCAGGATGATCATGGCCGTCCCGGCCTGGACGATCCAGAGCCAGGTGTCGAGGTGGTGCAGACGCCGGCTGTGCTCCCAGATGATTTTTTGCTCCTGGCTGCGGAAAGGGACCTTGCGGGCGGCCAGGACAAAATGGACCAGGAAAACCAGGCCGATCAACGGTCCGCCGGTCTGGGCCAGATAGGAGTCCTCCAGGAAGCCGGCAATGGCGTTCATCACGCCGGGACCCAGGTTGATGCTGGCCACCAGGACCATGTGGGACCACATGAAAAGGATCAGCCCCAGGCCGGTCAGCATCTGGATGAAATCCAGGTAAGCGGCCGTTCGAAAATGCTCCCTTGATTGTACTTGCGCTGGCAAAGCCATCAGGTCTCCTCCCGTGCATTCAACCAACCTTCTCCCAACGAGGGGGAGGGAAACGTTTTGGTCATTTGAATTTTGATCATTTGAATTTGTTTCGAATTTCGTGTTTCGAGTTTCGAATTTAGCTAAAAATCACCTGGCATCGGTTAGACCTTATGGGGATTGATCACCATCACCGGGACCGGTGAATTCTTGACCACATTGGCGGCCACGCTCCCGAAGAGGGTCCGGTCCAGGCCCTTACGGCCGTGGGTCCCCATGACGATAAGGTCGATTTTTTCAGCTTGGGCGTATCGAATGATTTCGCCGGCCGCGTCGCCCCGCAAGACCCGGGTGATATACCCCGAAGGGAAATTTTCCTCACCTACCCGGGTTATCATCTTTTGGGCGTTCTCCAAGACCTCCGTCTCCAACTGGTCGAGGGAAGGGTGGGGGACGTGAAAACTGGTCAGGTATTGGAAATCCCTGGCCACATAGAGCAGGTGAACCCGGCTGTTGAAGGCTTGCGCCAGGGTCAACACATAAGGGATGAGCTTGTTGACGGATTCGGAAAAATCGATGGGGAAAAGAATTTTTTTAAATTCCTTCATAGGTCCCTCCCGCGGTCCTCCTGCTCCAGGACCGGGATCCTCGTTGGTTTATAGCAACGGGTCGGTCTCCTGTCAAGGAAAAGGGTAGGAATTTCTTTCGTTGACATCTCTTTGAATTGCTTGGTAATCTATATATTTTAAGGGTCGGTGTTTCCCTGAAAACCGGCAGATCTCCACCCGCCCGGACCAGGATCATTATAGCAGACCCGAGAGGAGTTCGTGTCCATAAAATTTTTGCAGTTGCTCTACCTGTTTCAGCAGCACGGCTATTTGATCATATTTGCCGGGACTTTTCTCGAGGGAGAGACGACGCTGGTCCTGGGGGGTCTGCTGGCCCACCGGGACTACCTCAATTTCTGGCTGGTGGTAGGGACGGCTACGCTGGCTTCCTACCTGGGACATGTGGTTTTCTATTTTTTGGGAAAAACCTCCTCCTCCTGGATCCTGGTCAGGTTTCCCACGTTGAAGACCAGGATCGAACAGGCCGAGTACATCATCCGCCGTTATGAAACGTTGAGCCTGTTCCTCACCCAGTATGTCTTTGGCATCCGGCTGGCCAGCGCCCTGACTTTCGGCATCCTGAATATGCACATGGCGAAATTTCTTTCCCTGCAACTGGTCAGTTGCATCGTCTGGGCCGTCATCTTCGCCTCCATCGGCTATTGGGTGGGAGAATCCTGCGACAATCTGATTAAGAATATCGAGCGGGCCCTCCTGGCCATTATCGTGCTGGGGGTGTCCCTGGCCTTTTTCGGGCGCAAAGCCTTCGATTATTGGTTTCGGCGCCTTCATTGAATGGTATAATCACGCTTCGGGCATTGACTTAGAAAGGCGGGCCGTCATGGCGATTGAAAAAAAGACCCATTTTTCCATCTGGTATTTTGTGGGGGCCATGCTGATCCTCATGGCCTTCCAGACCTATTTTCTGGGAGACCAGGTGGGCCAGATCCCCTATAACGAATTCAAGAAACTCCTCGAGGCCAACCAGTTGACCGACATCGTCATCTACGAGGATATCATCTCCGGGAAGGTGAAGACCGGGGCCCTGGAGGGGCTGGTTTCGCCGGACACGCTCCGCTCCCTGGGTAAGGCCAAGGGGGATCGGCCCTTTATCACCGCCCGGGTGCAGGACCCCGATCTGGTCAAGGCCCTGGAAAAAGTGGGCGTGAAGTTCACCGGGCGGATCGAAAACAAGCTGATCAAATTTTTCACCAACTGGATCCTGCCCATGCTCTTTTTCATTCTGATCTGGGGCTTCCTGATGCGGCGCATGGGCGGGGCCAGCGGCGGCCTCATGTCCATCGGCAAGAGCAAGGCCAAGGTCTTCATGGAAAAGGACATCAGCATCCGCTTCGACGACGTGGCCGGCATCGACGAGGCCAAGGAGGAGTTGAAAGAGATCATCGAATTCCTGAAAAATCCCCAGAAGTTTCAGCGTCTGGGCGGAAAGATACCCAAGGGGGTCATGCTGGTGGGCGCGCCGGGCACGGGTAAGACCATGCTGGCCAAAGCGGTGGCCGGGGAGGCCAACGTGCCTTTCTTCAGTCTCAGCGGCTCCGACTTCGTGGAGATGTTTGTCGGCGTGGGAGCGGCCCGGGTCCGGGACCTCTTCACCCAGGCCCAGGACAAGGCCCCCTGCATCATTTTTATCGACGAACTGGACGCCCTGGGCAAGGCCCGGGGGATCAACCCCATGGGCGGACACGATGAGCGGGAGCAGACCCTTAACCAGTTGCTGGTGGAAATGGACGGTTTCAACACGGAGAAGGGGGTGATCATCATGGCGGCTACCAACCGCCCCGAGATCCTGGACCCCGCCCTGCTCCGGCCGGGCCGTTTCGACCGGCACGTGATGATCGACAAACCTGACGTGACCGGCCGGGAGGCCATCCTGAAGGTCCACAGCAAAGGGGTGACCATGGCCCCGGACGTGGACCTGAAAAAGATCGCCGCCCGAACCCCCGGTTTCGTGGGGGCCGATCTGGCCAACATCGTGAACGAAGCGGCCCTGCTGGCCGCCCGCAAGGACAAGCAGCAGGTGAGCATGTCCGACTTCGACGAAGCCATCGACCGGGTGGTGGCCGGCCTGGAGAAGAAAAACCGCCGGATGAATGAAAAAGAAAAGGAGATCGTGGCCTACCATGAATCCGGCCATGCCATCGTGGCCGAGGTGCTGCCCAACGCCGATCCGGTGCACAAGGTGTCGATCATCCCCCGGGGGGTGGCGGCCCTGGGTTATACCCAGCAACTGCCTACCGAAGACCGTTACCTCATGACCAAAAACGAGCTGCTGGACAAGATGAGCGTTCTTTTCGGCGGCCGGCTGGCGGAAGAGATTATTTTCAAAGAAGTTTCCACCGGGGCCCAGAACGACCTGCTGCGGGCCACGGACATTGCCGAAAGAATGGTCCGGGAGTTCGGCATGAGCGACCTGGGACTGG
Organism: Thermodesulfobacteriota bacterium; assembly: GCA_025454185.1. GTDB lineage: Bacteria > Desulfobacterota > RBG-13-43-22 > RBG-13-43-22 > RBG-13-43-22 > JACRCK01. The sequence continues at coordinate 4,438 of JALOOY010000038.1, read as the reverse complement.
TGACCTTCGAAAAAGAAAGAAGGCCGCTTTTCCTGGAAACCGGCATGGGCTTCGACAGCGGAAGGCAGGTCAGCCAGGACACGGCCCGGGCCATCGATCAGGAGGTAATAAAGATTATCGAGCTGGCCCGTATTCGGGCCGCGGAAATACTGGAGGGGCATCAGGAGCAGTTGAAAATTCTGGCCGCCCGCCTGCTGGAAAAAGAAGTGGTGGAAGGGGAAGAGCTGCGGGAGATGCTCCAGGTGCCAGGCAGCCCCGGATAAGAAGGTCGGCCCATGCACCCGGACAATGCGAATCGCCTCTATGCCCTCTGGACCCGGTATAAATTTGTACCCCTGCCCTGGAAGGTCCTGCCGATCGTCCTGATGCTGGCGGCGATTTTCAGTCTGGACAACCGTTGGCTGCCGGGCCTGCACCCGCAGCCCGAAATTCTCCATCGTCTGTATTACCTGCCTATTGTTCTGAGCGGCCTGCTGTTCGGGTACCGGGGCGGGGTCCTGGCGGCGGCCGTGGTTACCCTCCTTTTTACACCCCACTGGCTGGAGGCGCCGAGCGCCGCCGGCCGCCACGGAGGGAGTTGGGAGGAGATCGTCCTCTTTTTCGCCTTCGGACTGTTGATCGGCCTGCTGGTGGACCGCGAACGGCTGGAAACCCAGCGCCGGCAGGACCAGGAACATCTGGCCCTTTTGGGGGAAGCGGCTGCCACCGTGGCCCATGAACTCAAAAATCCGATTGTGACCATCGGGGCCCATATTTTGAAGATGCAGCGTAAGCTGCTCCCGGATGATCCCCAATGGGAAAGGCTGAACATCATTTTCCGGGAGTGCCAGCGGGTGGAATTGCTTTTGAAGGACATGGTGCATTTCGCCCGCCCCATCGGCCTGGACCTGGAGGCCACGGATATTAACAAGCTGCTTAAAAGGGTACTCGAGGTGATTGGGCCCCAGGCCGAAAAAAACGGCATCCAGCTCAGTTCCAATCTGGACGGAGATCTGCCGCCGGTCCAGGTCGATCAGACCCGGCTTACCCAGGTTTTTTATAATTTGGCGCTGAACGCCATCCAGGCCTGCCCGCCCGCGGGACTGGTGTTGATCAAGACGGTCCGGAAAAGGAACCAGGTCCTGGTCGAAGTGTCCGACAACGGCTGCGGGGTGCCGGCGGAATTTCAACAGCAGATCTTCCGCCCCTTCTTTTCCACCAAAAAAGAAGGCTCGGGTATGGGGTTGGCTATTTCCCGCCGGATCGTCGAACTGCACCAGGGGAAGCTGCAGTGCCGATCCAACGAACCCCGGGGGGCCGTTTTTACGCTGGTCCTGCCGATCAAAAAAAATTAAACTCCGAAAAATTACTTAACCTTTGGGATAAGTACCCGGTCTGATGGGTAAAAAGAAACCCGTTTTTCACGGACCGCTTGCCACGGCCCGACGAGAAGGAATATAATGAAGCGCAGCCTCATCATCATTTTGATTGTTTTGGTCGCCGCCGGGGCCGCCGGCGGCTTTGTCTGGTACCGCCAGTCCCGGGACGCGGCCCCCCGTTACAAAACCGAGGCGGTGTCCCGGGGCGAACTCAGCTCCCAGATCATCGCCACCGGGACGGTCAATCCGGTGACCATCGTCCAGGTGGGCAGCCAGGTATCCGGTACAATCCAGAAATTGTTCGCCGACTTCAATACGGTGGTCAAAAACGGGCAGGTCATCGCCCAGATCGATCCGGCCCTTTTCCAGGCCCGGGTGGACCAGGCCCGGGCCGAACTGAAAAACGCCCAAGCCGCGGTCGAAAGAGAAAAGGCCACGCTGCTCGACAACCAGCGGACCCTGCAACGCTACCGGACCCTGCTGGCCCAGGACCTGATCTCTCAGATGGAGGTCGACACCAGCCAGACCAAAGTCAATCAATCCCAGGCCAACCTCGGCGCGGCCCAGGCCCAGGTGGAGACGGCCCGGGCCAATCTGACTTCGGCCCAGACCAACCTGAATTACTGCACCATCCGCTCCCCGGTGAACGGCATTGTCATTTCCCGCAATGTGGATGTAGGACAGACGGTGGCCGCCAGCCTCCAGGCCCCCACCTTGTTTACCATCGCCCAGGATCTGCGGGAAATGGAGATCCATACCAATGTGGACGAGGCCGATATCGGCCGGGTCCGGCTGGATCAGGCGGGGCGGTTTACCGTGGACGCTTTCCCGGGTGAAAATTTCAAGGGCCGGGTTTATCAGATCCGCAATGCCGCCACCACGGTGCAGAATGTGGTGACGTATGACGTCGTTCTGGAAGTCAAAAACCCGGACCTGAAATTGAAGCCCGGCATGACGGCCAACGTTGCCATCATTGTGGAGGAAAAAGAAGATGTCCTGCGGGTCCCCAACGCCGCCCTGCGTTTCAAACCTCCTTCGGGGGGAGAGCAAGGGAAGCCGGAAGCCAAAAAACCGAAAGGCGGGCCCATGGTCTGGCTCCTGGGGCCGGACCAGAAGCTGAAACCCACCCCGGTGAAGACCGGGATCAACGACGGCAAGTTTACCGAGATTCTCTCCGGACCCCTCCGGGAAGGCGACCCTGTGGTGGTAGAGGCCTCGACCAATGGGGAGGGCAGGAAATCCGGTTCGCCTCCCAACCAGAAATCCGGCAATCCGGCCAGGGGGTTTCGCTTATAGCCTTGCTAGGTCAGAAAAGACGAACATCGAACATCGAACGTCCAACATCGAACATCGAATTTTGGTTGTAATCTCTTGACCTTTCTCCATAGGCTGGAATTGAACAGGCGTTATGTCATCTCTCATTAAGGTCACCGACCTCTGTAAAACCTACCAGGTGGGCGAGATCGCCATCCAGGCCCTTGGCGGGGTCACCCTGGCCATCGATACGGGAGAATTCGTGTCGATCATGGGTTCTTCGGGGTCGGGAAAATCCACCTTCATGAACATCCTGGGTTGCCTGGATGTCCCCACCGGGGGCTCCTACTTCCTGGACGGCGAGTCCATCGAGACCCTCAGCCGGGACGAACTGGCTCGGATTCGCAATCAAAAGATCGGCTTTGTCTTCCAGGGCTTCAACCTGCTGGCCCGCACTTCGGCCCTGGAAAACGTGGAACTGCCCTTGATCTACAGCGCCGTACCTGCCCGGGACAGACGCCGGATGGCCCTGGAGGCCTTGCAGGCCGTGGGCCTGGAGGGCCGGGGGGACCACCACCCCAACCAGCTTTCGGGCGGCCAGCAGCAGCGGGTGGCCGTGGCCCGGGCCCTGGTCAACCGGCCGGCCATCATCCTGGCCGACGAACCCACCGGGAACCTGGACACCCGCACCAGCGTGGAAATCATGCAACTGCTGAACGGCCTCAACGCGGCCCAGAAGATCACCATCGTGCTGGTCACCCACGAACAGGATATCGCCGCCTTCACCCGCCGGAAAATCGTGTTCACGGACGGTCAGGTTCTGGAAGATCAGCTTCTGAATGCCGCGAGGGAGGATCAATGAGAATCCTCTCCAGTCTGAAAGTGGCTTTGCGGGCCCTGCGGGTCAACAAGATGCGGTCTTTCCTGACCATGCTCGGCATCATCATCGGGGTCGGGGCCGTGATCGTCATGGTGGCCATCGGCGCCGGGGCCAGCGACATGATCTCCAAGCAGATCGCCAGTATGGGTTCCAATATGATGATGGTGCTGCCGGGGGCCACCACAGCCGGGGGGGCCCGCATGGGGCTGGGATCGGTTTCCACCCTGACCTCGGACGACGCCCGGGCCATCAAGGAGGATTGCCCGGCGGTCAAGGAAGTGGCCTCCATCTGGGGCGGGGTGACCCAGGTGGTCTACGGGAACCAGAACTGGAACACGGGGGTCAACGGGACGCCGCCGTCCTTCTTTACGATTCGGGAATGGCCCATTGAGTCCGGGCGTTTTTATACCGAACAGGAGGACGCCGGATCGGTGAAAGTGGCGGTGGTGGGACAGAGCGTAGTGGATAACCTCTTCGGCAGCGAAAACCCCCTGGGCCAGATCATCCGCATCAAGAAGGTGCCCTTCACCGTGGTGGGCGTCCTCTCCCGCAAAGGCCAGTCGGCCCGAGGCGACGACCAGGACGATGTGGTTTACATCCCCCTGTCGACCTCCCAGAAAAAGGTCTTCGGCAGCGCCCTGCCCAAGACGGTGCGCATCATCCTGGTCCAGGCCCAGTCCCTGGAACTCATGGCCGAGGCCGAGAAACAGGTCAACGAGGTGCTGAAGCAGCGCCACCGGACCCAGCCCGGGCAACTGCCGGACTTTACGGTCCGCAACCTGACCGAGATCATGGCCACGGCCCAGCAGTCGGCCAACGTCATGTCCCTGCTGCTCGGGTCCATCGCCCTGGTGTCCCTCATCGTGGGCGGCATCGGCATCATGAACATCATGCTCGTTTCCGTGACCGAACGGACCCGGGAGATCGGCATCCGCATGGCCGTGGG
>JALOOY010000537.1 GCA_025454185.1 Thermodesulfobacteriota bacterium | reverse complement strand
CGGGGTCTTTCCAGAAATACAGGGGCATGGAAGGAAAAGGGGCCTCGCAGACCAGTTCGCCCTGCTCCCCCACGACCGGCTGCCCCGCGGCATTATAGGCCTTGACCTTCATGGCCAGCCCCCGGCACTGCAATTCTCCGGCGTATACGGGCAGCAGCGGATTGCCCAGGGCGAAACAGCCGTTCAGGTCTGTTCCGCCGGCGATGGAAGAGAGCTGCACATCCTGTTTGATCTCCCGGTAGACGTACTGAAAACTCTCGATGGGCAGGGGGGAACCGGTGGACAGGACCGCCCGCAGCGGGGAGAGGTCGCAGGTCCGGCCCGGGGCGACCCCCTCTTTTTCCAGGGCGGCCAGGTAGCGGGCGCTGGTGCCGAAGATGGTGATCTTTTCATCCTGGGCCATCTTCCAGAGGACCCCCGGGTCCGGATAAAAGGGCGAGCCGTCGAAGAGCACCAGGGTGGCGCCGGCCGCCAGGGAACTGGTCAGCCAGTTCCACATCATCCAGCCGCAGGTGGTGAAATAAAAAATGGTGTCTTCCCGCTGGAGGTCGGTGTGCAGGAGGAGTTCCTTCAAGTGGTGGACCAGAATCCCGGCCGCGCCCTGCACCATGCACTTAGGCAGCCCGGTGGTACCGGAGGAATACATGATGTACAGGGGATGATCGGCCGGCATTTGGGCGAAATCGATTGTGTCCGCAACGGTTTGGGAAACGAAATCCCGGTAATGAACGGCGTTGGGCACCCCGCTGATGTCGGCCCGCTCCTCCGTGTAGGGCACTACCACCACCTTTTGAATCGAAGGCAGTTGCCGGATGATGTCGGCCACCCGGGCCAGGGAGTCGAAGGCCTTCCCGTTATAGGAGTAGCCGTTGGCGGTGAAAATGACCTTGGGTTCGATCTGGCCGAAGCGGTCCAGCACCCCCTTGATGCCGAAATCGGGGGAGCAGGAAGACCAGACGGCGCCCAGGCTGACGGCGGCCAGCATGGCGATCATCGTTTCCATCATGTTGGGCATGAAGCCCACCACCCGGTCGCCCGGGCGAATGCCCTCCAGGCGCAGGGCCAGGGCCAGGGCCGCCACCCGGCCATAGAGTTCGGCATAGGTGATCTTCCGCGATTCCCCGCTCTCCCCCCGGAAAATAAGGGCCACCCGGTCATCCCGGTAACGGAGGAGGTTTTCGGCAAAGTTCAGCTTGGCCCCCGGGAACCAGCGGGTCCCCGGCATTTTATCCAGGTCGTCGGCCACCCGGTCATAATTCCGTGAAGCCTTGACCGCAGCGAATTCCCACAGGGCCGCCCAGAAATCGGTAATCCGCTCCAGAGACCAATCATAAAGCTCCGGATAGGACCGGATATCCCGCCCGAATTTCCGGTTGACAAATTCGATAAAGCGGGTCATGTTGGCCTGTTTTATTCGCTCCGGAGACGGTTCCCATAATGGCTTTTTCATGGCGACCCCCTAAAATATTGAAATGAATGCGGCCGTAAGGCAGCTAAAACATATTTAAATTGGTTTAAGGTGTCAAGCAGGATATTCGATAAACCTTTCCAACTAAACCTTCCTGGCCACGCCCTGGCGTGGTTGGCCGCCCACGAAGCATGAAAAGGGCATTACCGCAATTCGATTTTGGATGTTGGACGTTCGATGATCGGTCTTTATTTTCGTATTAATCACCCCGGAGGCAATGATTCCATGAAAGTGCGCGCAAAATATTTTTTACGGCTGCCGGCCTTCCTGGCCGTAATGCTTATCGGCCTATGGATCGGCTGTCCCCCGGCTTGTGCCGGCGCCCCCCGGAACATCATCCTCATGATCGGCGACGGCATGGGCCTGGAAACGGTTTGGGCGGCCGGGGCCTATCAATACGGGGCGGATTACCACAAATTTGGCGGCGGAGAGAAGCTGGGGTTCGAAAAATTGACCGGTTTTGCCTGGGTTACGACTTATCCGTTGAATTTGAGTTCCGCTCCCACCAACGATCCCCGCCCCCTGGTTGCCTACGATCCCACCTGGACCCGGGGCGGCAAACCCGGGCAGCTCGATTATCCCCGTTTCGGCCCGGAATTGACGTTCAATCTCCCACCCCTGGAAGTACCCGGAAATGGCATTGGCAACGGCGAAGGCAAAAAATCCTATGCCACCGACTCCGGTTCGGCGGCCACCTCCCTGGCCTGCGGGATCAAGACCTATGTCTCGGCCATCGGCATGGACAACTTCAACCGCCCCTGCAAGAACATAGTGGAAAAATTTCATGAAAAGGGGAAGAAAGCCGGTATCGTCACCTCGGTCCAGTTCAGCCACGCCACGCCGGCCGCCTTTGGGGCCCACAATGTCCACCGTAAGAATTACTGGGCCATCGCCCAGGAGATGATCCGGGTGGTCCAGCCGGAGGTCGTCATGGGAGCGGGACACCCCGGTTTTGACGGCTACGGCCAGCCGGTATCCCCTCAGTACAAATACCTTTCCTCCGAAGATTATCGCTTTCTGGCCCGGGAAGGGTCCGCCGGCCCTTATTTTTTGTTGGAAAAGCAG
>JALOOY010000536.1 GCA_025454185.1 Thermodesulfobacteriota bacterium | reverse complement strand
CCCTGGAAAAGCAGGTCCAGGCCCTGGTGACCTGCCCGATCAGCAAGGAAGTGATTCGCGAAACGGAACCCGACTTCACCGGGCACACGGAATTCTTGGCGGACATGGCCGGGACAAGGCGCTTCGGCATGATGCTGGCCGGAAAGCGCCTGAAGGTCAGCTTGGTGACGATCCACTGCTCACTGCGGGAGACGCTGAGGCGCCTGAAGCCCGCGTCCATTATGGAGACCATCGAGCTGACCTACGAGACCCTGACCCGGCGGTTTGGTCTGGCGGAACCGACCGTCGCCGTGGCCGGCCTCAACCCCCACGCCGGCGAGGGCGGGGCCTTCGGCCGCGAGGAAGAGACCATCGTGGCCCCGGCGGTGCGCCGGGCTGCCCAACAGGGCCTCCCCGTCTCCGGCCCTCATCCCCCGGACACGCTATTTTACTGGGCGGCCCGGGGTCGCTACGACGCCGTGGTGGCCCTCTACCACGACCAGGGCCTGATCCCGCTCAAACTGCTGCACTTCGACAACGCCGTGAACCTGACCATGGGCCTGCCCTTTATCCGGACCTCGGTGGATCACGGAACGGCCTTCGATATCGCCGGCCGGGGCCTGGCCAAGCCGGACAGCCTGCTGGCCGCCCTTCGGTTGGCCTCCGATTTTATCCGCAGAGAACCCTTATGGCCTTAACAGAGATTTTCGTCAAAGGGGCCCGGGAGCACAATTTAAAGAACATCGATGTCACCATCCCCCGGGAAAAACTGGTGGTCATCACCGGCCTGTCCGGCTCGGGCAAATCGACCCTGGCCTTCGACACCATTTACGCCGAGGGGCAGCGCCGCTACGTGGAATCCCTTTCCTCCTATGCCCGCCAGTTCCTGGAGCAGATGGACAAGCCGGACGTGGATTTCATCGAGGGTCTCTCCCCGGCCATCTCCATCGAACAGAAGACCACCAGCCGCAACCCCCGCTCCACCGTAGGGACCATCACCGAGATTTACGACTTTCTGCGGGTCCTTTTTGCCCGCATCGGCGAGCCCACCTGCTACCGCTGCGGTCAGAAAATCGCCTCCCAGTCGGTACAGGAGATCGTGGACCAGTTGCTGGCCCTGCCCGAGGGCAGCCGGCTCCAACTGCTGGCCCCCCTGGTCGTGGGGCGCAAGGGGGAGCACCAGAAACTTTTGGAGCAACTGAAAAAAGAGGGTTTTGTCCGGGTCCGGGTCAACGGCGACCTGCGGGAACTGGAAGAAGAAATCGTCCTCGACAAAAAAAAGAAGCACACCATCGAGGCGGTGGTGGATCGCCTCGTCGTCAAATCCGGCTTGAAGCCCCGGTTGACCGATTCCGTGGAACTGGCCCTCAAGCTGTCCCAGGGCTTTGTCCGGGTCCTGCTGGGCCAGGGGCCGGAGCTGCTCTTCAGCGAACGCTTCGCCTGCGACCGCTGCGATATCAGCCTGCCGGAACTGACTCCTCAGCTCTTTTCCTTCAACAACCCCCAGGGGGCCTGCCCGACCTGCGACGGACTGGGCACCAAGATGTATTTCGATCCGGAGCTGATCGTGCCCAATCCGCTGTTGTCCCTGCGGGAAGGGGCGGTGGTCCCCTGGGAGAATCGCACCTCCGTGTATTTTCAGCAGACCCTGGAAGCCCTGACCGGCCACTACAAGTTCGATCTCTATACGCCCTTTAAGGACCTGCCCAAAAAAGTGCAGGAAATCATTCTCCACGGATCGGGCAGTGAGTCCATCCGTTTTCATCTGGAGAAGGAAGGTCGGCGCCATTTTTTCGAAAGGCCCTTTGAGGGGATCATCCCTAATCTGGATCGCCGCTACCGGGAGACGGATTCGGCCTTCATCCGGGAAGAACTGGAACGCTTCATGAATGTCCGCGATTGCCCGGACTGCCACGGCGCCCGGCTGAAAAAGGAGAGTCTGGCGGTCAAGCTCGGAGGCTGCGACATTTACCAGGTCACTACCCTGCCGGTCAAGGAGGCCCGCCGCTGGTTCAGCCGCCTGGACCTGACCCCCCGCCAGAGCCAGATCGGCCGCCGGGTCTTCAAGGAGATCAACGACCGTCTGGAATTTCTGGAAAACGTGGGGCTCGATTACCTGACCTTGGACCGGGCCTCGGCCACCCTCTCGGGCGGCGAGGGCCAGCGGATCCGCCTGGCTACCCAGATCGGCTCCCGCCTCATGGGGGTCCTCTATATCCTGGATGAGCCGAGCATCGGCCTGCACCAGCGGGACAATCTGCGCCTGCTGGAGACGCTGAAGACCCTGCGCGACCTGGGCAATACGGTCATCGTGGTGGAGCACGACGCCGAGACCATCCGCGCCGCGGATCATGTGGTCGACATGGGACCCGGGGCCGGGGAACAGGGGGGGCGGATAGTCTTCAGCGGCACCCCCCGGGATCTGCTGGATTTCCCGGACTCAGCGACCGGCAACTACCTTTCCGGGCGGCAGCGGATCGAAATTCCGGCCCGCCGGCGCGCGCGGAGCCAGGGCCGCATCGAACTGCTCGGGGCCTCGGAAAACAACCTCAAA
>JALOOY010000535.1 GCA_025454185.1 Thermodesulfobacteriota bacterium | reverse complement strand
CGACGAGACCTTTCGGCGAGCTCAGGTCGAGCCGCTCAGCCGAGTCGATTTCGGATTTCGGATTTCGGCTTTGAGCTTAAAAGCCCGTTACCGGGTTTCCATCCAGGGCATCGTTCAGGGGGTGGGCTTTCGGCCCTTCGTCTATCAACTGGCCCGATCCCGTCACCTGACCGGCTATGTAACCAATACTTCTCACGGTGTGGAGCTGGAGATCGAGGGGGAGGTCCCGGTCCTCGACGATTTCCTGCGGGCGGTTGGAGGGGAGGCGCCTCCTTTGGCCCGTATCACGGCCCTGGACGTGCAACCGCTCCCGCCGCAGGGGGATCTGGAATTCACGATCCGCAAGAGCCGGGCCCAGGACACCCGCTCGGCCCTGATTTCCCCGGACACGGCCGTCTGCCCCGATTGCCTGCGGGAACTGCGCGACCCCCTGGACCGGCGCCATCGTTATCCTTTCATCAATTGTACTAACTGCGGCCCCCGTTACACCATCATCACGGATATTCCCTATGATCGTCGGAACACCACCATGGCCTCCTTTGCCATGTGTCCGGACTGCGCCGCCGAATATGGCGATCCCCTTAATCGGCGCTTCCACGCCCAGCCCAACGCCTGCTGGCAATGCGGCCCCCAGGTAGCCTTGCAGGACCGGTCCGGTCAGCGGATCGCCGCCAGCGACCCGATCGGGGAAACGGCCCGTCTGCTCCGGGAAGGTCACATTGTGGCCGTCAAGGGGTTGGGGGGATTTCATCTGGCCGTAACGGCCACCCGGGAGGAGGCGGTGCGGAGGCTGCGGGCCCGCAAACACCGGGAGGAAAAACCCCTGGCCCTCATGTGCCCCGACCTGGAAACGGTCCGGTCCCTGGCCCACGTGGAGGAAATGGAGGCAGAGACCCTTCTCTCCCGGGAGCGTCCCATCGTCCTGTTAAGGAAAAAAGAGCCCAATTCCATTGCCCCCTCGGTTGCTCCGGGAAACCGCTATTTCGGGGTCATGCTCCCCTATACGCCTCTCCATTATCTGTTGCTGGACCAGGGCTTGTCGGCTCTGGTCATGACCAGCGGCAATCTCTCGGAGGAGCCCATCTGTATCGACAACGACGAGGCCTTCGAGCGTTTGTCCGGGATCGCCGATTATTTCCTGGTCCATAACCGGGACATCCACTTGCGCAGTGATGATTCGATCGTCCAACGAGTTTCCGGTGTATTGCGTCCCTTAAGGCGTTCCCGGGGGTTTGTGCCTGTGCCGGTCTTTCTGCGGGAGCCGGTGGCCCCCATCCTGGCCTGCGGCGCTGAATTGAAGAATACCGTCTGCCTGACCAAGGGCGATCGGGCCTTCATCAGCCAGCATATCGGGGACCTGGAAAACCTGGAGACCCTGGATTTTTTCAAGCTGACCATCGACCACCTCAAGCAGATCCTGAAGATCGAACCGGAAATCATCGCCTATGACCTGCATCCGGATTATCTGAGCACCCGTTTCGCCCTGGAACAAACCGGGATCGAACTGATCGGGGTCCAGCACCATTTCGCCCATATGGTCGGCTGCCTGGCGGAACACGACTTGAACGAAAAGGTAATCGGGCTGTCCCTGGACGGCAGCGGTTACGGAACGGATGGCCGGATCTGGGGCGGGGAAGTCCTGGTGGGCGACCCGGGCACCTTTGAAAGGAGGGGACACCTGGAATACCTGCCCCTGCCGGGCGGGGCCAGGGCCATCCGGGAACCCTGGCGGATGGCGGTCAGCTATCTGTATCAGGCCTTTGGTGAAGAACTGTTGGACCTGGACCTGCCGCTGCTGCAGCGGATCGGCCATTCGAAAATCGAGGTGCTGCTCCCGATGATCCGGAAAGGTATCAACAGCCCCCTGACCTCCAGTTGCGGGAGACTGTTCGACGGCGTGGCCGCCCTGATCGGACTAAGGGATACCGTGGCCTATGAAGGGCAGGCGGCCATGGAACTGGAGATGATGCAGAGCGCCGACGTGGAAGACTTCTATGACGTGGAGGCGGACCGGATGGACGGTGTGTACCGGTTGCGGCCGCAGGCAATTATCCGGGGCGTGGTGGCGGACCTGCAGCGGGGGGTGACGGGAGAACGGATCAGCCGCAGGTTTCATTTGACTGTGACGGAGGCCTTTGCCCAGGTCTGCGGCCGCCTGCGGGAGGATACCGGTCTGGAAAAAGTGGCGCTGGGAGGGGGGGTGTTTCAAAATCGGACCCTGTTGACCGAAATGGAAACGCGCCTGCGCCGGGACGGTTTTCAGGTCTTCAGCAAAACGCTGGTGCCCACCAACGACGGCGGGATCTCCCTGGGCCAGGCCGTGGCGGCCCATTATATGAGGCAAAAAAAGCGTCCAAGCTGAAGATAAGGAGGATCTAATAAGGGTATTTTTACGGCCAAGACAACAAGTCCGCAAAGCATTTTTTTACGTTAATTCGGCGGCCTGGTTTTCCAGGCCGCCGAATTAACCTAGGTTATTTCTTCTCGGCCTTGCCTTCCGGCTTTTTCTTGGCCCCGTCTTTCACCTCGATCTCAGT
>JALOOY010000534.1 GCA_025454185.1 Thermodesulfobacteriota bacterium | reverse complement strand
CAGGCCGGGCCGGCCCTCAAAGTAATCGGGATTGGCCTCCAGGACGATCTTTTCGTCGCTGACCCACTCCACGAAGCGGAAGGGACCGGTCCCGATCGGGCGCCGGTTGAAGGGGGTCCGGTTGATGTCCTGACCGACCAGGAGGTGGCGGGGAATGATGCCCATGGTCCAGGAGGAAAGACCCGGAGAAAAGGGTTCCCTGTAAATGATCCGGACCTCCAGGGGGTGAGGGACTTCGATCCGCTCCACCAGTTCATAGTCGCTGCGCCGGACGGTATTGGTCTTCTCGTCCATGATGGTCTGAAAGGTGAAGCGGACGTCTTCACCCGTGAAAGGGCGGCCGTCGTGCCAGCGTACTCCCGGTCGCAGCTTAAAGCGTATTTCGGGCCGGGGACCGCCGCGGACCTCCCAGGACTCGGCCAGGTCTCCCACCAGGACGAGGTCCTGGTCGTATTTCAGCAGTCCATTGAAAACGAAGCCGTTGATTTCACTGGAGGCCGAATCCTGGGACAGGACCGGGTTCAGAAAAGAGGCATCCCCTATGGAACTGATAATCAGATCATTGCCCGGCGGGATAACCCGGGCCCCGACGAAGAACAGGTTGACCAGGAATAAGAGGCCCACGGACACGGGCAGACCCAGTAGAATTTTTCGGGCCTTAATCTTCTTCAAGGAACTTCCCGCTTGAGTTGCCGAAGGGATTATGGTATAGAAAAGAAAGATTTATCCGGATCACTCTCAAACTCCCATGTCAAGCCCGCCCGCCCACCTGCCTTTAGACCATATCACCATCGTGCTCCAGCGGCCCCGTTACGCGGAAAACATCGGGTCCGTGGCCCGGGCCGCCTGGAACATGGGACTGACCCGGCTGACGGCCGTCAATCCCGAAAACACGGACCCCGAACGGATGCACCGCCTGGCCACCCGGATGGCGGCCGGTCTTTTGGAGCGGATGGCGATTTTCGATTCCCTCGCCGAGGCCCTGGCCCCTTTCCAGTATATCATCGGCACCACGGCCCGGCTGGGCGGGGAACGGCGCCAGCTCATCTCGCCCGCCGAGGCGGCCCAAACCGTCCGGTCTTTGGGACCGGACAACCGCATCGCCCTTTTGTTCGGCCCCGAGGACCGCGGACTGAGCAACGAAGACCTGCAATTCTGTCAGGCCACGGTCCATATCCCCACGGCCTCGGCCGGATCTCTGAACCTGGCTCAGGCGGTTTTGGTCCTGGGCTACGAAATATTCCAGGCCCACCGGGTCAGGTCCGGGGCCGCGGAGAAACCTGCTGACGCCGGCTGGTCCAGGACCCGCTCCATCGAGGCGGGCCGCTCCTTTCGAAACCCTCCCCTGGCCACCTCTTCGGAACTGGAGGGCATGTACGCCCATCTGCAGGAGGTCCTGCAGGTAATGGATTTCCTGGACCGGGAAAACCCCGAACATTGGATGCTGAGCATCCGCCGGTTTTTGTCCCGGGTGCGGCTCTATTCCCATGAAGTCCGCATGATCCGGGGCATCTGCCGCCAGCTCAAATGGTTCAAGAACGCAAAGAACAACATTTTACATTGGCGAAAAAACCGCCATTGTCAAATCGTTCAAAGCTCTGCGAACTTGAACCCGCCGGAAACGGGTGATTTTTTCATAAAATCGGCTTCTGCCGATTCTATGATTAGATTCTTAGCGTCCTTTGCGCCTTTGCGGTGAAAAAGTTTTTTTTGTCCTTAATCCTTTAAACTCTTAACCTTAACCTTTGACCTTCTTACAATATGCCTGAACTGCCCGAAGTAGAAACCATCGTCCGCGGCCTGCGCCGGAAGTTGATCGGCAAAAAAATCGGCCCCATCCGGGTCCTTTCCCGTCAGGTAGTGGTCGATCCTCCCCGGCGGTTCCGCCAGGCCCTTCAAGGGGCTATCATACGGGAAATAGGCCGCAAAGGCAAATTCATCCTGATCGCCTGCGACCGGGAGGTCCTGCTGATCACCCATCTGCGGATGACCGGCCAGTTTCTCCTGGTCCCCCGGGAACAGGCGCCGGACAAACATACCCATGTCATCTTTGACCTGGAAGGCGACGCCTGTCAACTCCGTTATCGCGACGTCCGGAAATTCGGTTGGTTGGCAATAAAAAACCCGGAAGAGGGCTCACGGTCCCTCCTGGAGGCACTGGGTCCGGACGCCCTGGAGATAACCGCCGCCGCCTTTTTCCAGGGGCTGCGGCCCAAAAAAAGGGCCATAAAATCCCTGCTGCTGGATCAGACCTTCCTCTGCGGCCTGGGCAATATTTACGTGGATGAAAGCCTGTACCGGGCCGGCATTCATCCCTTGACCCGGGCCGATACCCTGAGCCGGGAGCAGGCCCTGTTGCTCCACCGCCATATAGGCCAGGTCCTGAAGCAGGCCATCCGGGCCAAGGGGACCACGGTCAGCGACTATCGGGGACCCGAGGGAATCGTCGGCGGTTTTCAGCGCTACCTGCGGGTGTACGACCGGACCGGTGAAGCCTGTGAGGCCTGCGGGGCCCTCATTCAAAAGAGCCGCGTGGGGGGCCGGGGCACCCACACCTGCCCCGCCTGTCAGCCTCTCCATTAGTATCCCTGATCTACATTCTTGAAAGGAATATTTTTTAGTATTATAGTACTTAACATTTTGACGAAAGTGTTCGATTATAGTTACTACCTTAATGTTGTAAAGGATCGAGCAAGATGAAAAAAATTTATTGGCTGACTGTTTTGACGGTACTTCTGGGTCTCCTGCCCGGCAAACGCTTGGAGGCCGCAGACACCTATCTGCCCCTTATCTATAATAATTATTGTTCCAATCAGCACCTGTCCCTGAATTTCCTGGCTTTCGGTGACAGCATCACCGGCTGTTATTATGATGACTATTATGGCTGGCGAGATTACCCCGGTTCCCCCGAGTTCCCGGGTTGCGGGTATGAAAGAAGGGTCTACGACTGGTTGAACGGTTATGTGGGCTTCTGTCCGGGCCAACTCGCTTATTACAACTTCGGCTGGGGAGGAGAGAACACTTCGGCCGGATTGGCCCGCTTTTTGGGTACCATAACCAACCCGGCGGCGGACCTGCACCGCCTCTACCCAGCCGGCGCAACGGTCACCGCCGCCGACCTGGTGATTATCATGGAAGGGACCAACGATATAAATCAAGGGGTGGACCCCTTCATTATTGAGGCCAATTTAAGCAACATGATCAACCAGGCCAAACAGGCCGGGAAGAAGGTCATTATCGCTACTATCCCCCCCAGTTTTTCCACAGTCTACCCACAAGGGGAGCAGGTGATCCTCAACGCCCGGATCTTCGAACTGGGCATCGTGCACCAGGTCCCGGTGGCGGACGTTTACAACAGCCTGGCCGGCCATCCGGAGTATATGGATAACGTGTATAACGACGGGCTCCACCCCAACGCCGCCGGCTTCGATCAGATAGCCGCCGTCATGTACTGGACCATCTTAGACAACCCCTACTGGACCATCTTAGACCTGCTGAATTAGGAGACCGATCCGGTTGTTTACTTCACCGCTGCTGCAGCCGTCAAGGGCCCTTCGCCGATCGGTGATGGTGCTGGTGATCCTGGCCTTCTGGGCCGGCCTGGGATCGTTTCAGCCGGACCCGGCGGAGGCCCAGCACCAGGTCCATTTCCCGCTGATCTTCCACAACTACTGCAGTAAGGATCTCGTTTTTCTGGCCTTCGGCGACAGCATCACCACCTGCTTCATGGATTCCGCCATGTGCGCCTTCCCCCAGTGCGGGTACCCGAAACGGCTCTACGACCGGCTGAAGGCCCGTTTCAACCGGGATTTTGCCTTTTACAATGTGGGCTGGGAGGGGGAAAGGACGCTGCACGGACTGTACCGCATGACGGACACCATCAATCGCCCGGAGGCCTACAACATCTCCCCTTCTTTCTGCCCGGACGCCCCGGGCAATTTCTACCCTGCGACCAGTACCAATATCGAACCGGATCTGGTCATCATCATGGAAGGGATCAACGACGTGGGAGATTGGGCGGCCAGAGATTTCCCCTCACTCGAGACCATTCAAGCGCACATACGGGACATG
>JALOOY010000533.1 GCA_025454185.1 Thermodesulfobacteriota bacterium | reverse complement strand
CGGGCCGCCTTGACGATGTCCTGCTGCTCTTTGCTTAGTTTAAAGTCCATTGTTGTTCTTTGCGTCCTTTGCGCCTTTGCGGTGATTATTTCAGTTTTTCCAGCAAGGCCGGAATGACCTTGAACATATCATCCGCCACCCCGTACTGGGCCGCCCGGAAGATGGGGGCCTTGGGGTCCTTGTTCACGGCGATGACCGTCCCGGCCCCGGCGATCCCGGCCAGGTGTTGAAAGGCCCCACTGATGCCCAGGGCCAGGTAGACCTTGGGTTTGACGGATTTGCCCGAGGTGCCCACCTGATGATATTTGGGAAGCCATTTTTTGTCCACCACCGGACGGGAGCAGGAAAGGGCGGCCCCCAGGGTCTGGGCCAAGGCCTTTACCTGGGACAGGTTTTCTTCCTCCCCGACCCCTCGGCCCACGGAGACCAGAAACTCGGCTTGGGCGATGTCCACCTCTCCGGCTTCGGATTCGATGAATTCCAGAAACTGTTTCCCCGGCTCCGGCAGAGCGGCCGGGACTGTGCCGGCCATCACCTCGGCTTGCAGCGTTTCTGCCTGATCGGCCGGGAAGGCGCCAGGCCGCAAGGTCACCAGGTATCCGGCGGCTTCCGGGAAGGACATGCGGCAAAACACCTTGCCGGCATACAATTGGCGCAGGACCTGGGGCCGGTCGTCGGCCCACAGGATGTCCAGGCAATCCGTGGCCAGGGGCCAGCCGGTCTTGACGGCCAACCCGGGGGCCAGGTCCAGGCCCCAGGAGGTCTGGCCGATCAAAGTCAACAGGGGCGGAAAGCTGGGGTACCAGGGGACCGCTTTCGGAACCCAGAAAGACCGCTGTCGTGCGCCCGGCCTTTTCCCGGCCCAGCTTCCGGGCCAGGTTCAGCATTTCAAAGGTAATATCCCTGATCAGCCCCTGACGATGTTCGACCACCACAAAGATCTCGTTCATGAGGCCCGCACCCCCTTTTCCTTGAGCAAACTCAGGAGGGTCTCCGCCACCTGGGCCGGATCGCCCGTGATCATTTCCGCCCCTCCGGTCTCCGGGGGCAGATAGACTTCCTCGATGATGGTGCGAGGGGCCAGTTCGGTCTCTTCCAGGCCCAGGTCCGCCAGCTCCACCACCTCCAGCGGTTTCTTGGCGGCCTTCTTGATGCCCATGATGGAGACGTAGCGGGGTTCGTTGAGGCCGGTCTGTACGGTCAAGAGGGCCGGGAGCCTGATTTTCGATCGTTCATCGACGCCCCCTTCCAGCTCGCAGCGGACCAGCAGTTCCCCCTCGCCCGCTTCCAGGCCCGTAACCACCGCGGCGTGGTTCAGGCCCAGGATTTCGGCCATCATGATCCCCACCAGGCCCTGATTGTCGTCTTCGGCCTGAACCCCGGTCAGGATCAGGTCGTGTGGCAGGGGACCGATCACCTTGGCCAGGATTCGGGCCACGCCGGCGCCGTCGAGCCGGCGTTCACCGGGGTCGATCCGAAAAGCCCGGTCGGCCCCCATGGCCAGACAGCGGCGCAGCACCTCTTCGTCCTCTTCCGTTCCGAGGGTAACGGCCGTGACCGTCCCACCCCGCTCCTCCTGCAGCCGGACGGCGGCCTCAATAGCGTAGTGGTCCCAGTCATTGATGACATAGGCCAAGTCTTCCCGGTCGATGTCCTTAAGCTCCGGGTCGATCTCGAGGTCCACTTCCTGGGTGAAAGGGACCCGTTTGACACAGACGATAATATCCACGAGATCCTCCTGGTTATTTTTAAGTTATTGAATCTCTAAAATCCGAAATTCGAAGCACGAAATCCGAAACAAATTCAAATCACCAAAATTCAAAGGACCAAAACTTAGCTCCACCTCTCAGGAGCACAGCCCCGCGGAACGCGGGGCTGTGCTACATTCCGAAATTCGATGATGGATGTTGAATGTTGGATGTTGGACGTTCGTCATTCTCGGATTATAGCGTCCCCATCAGCAGCTCCATCAAATCGATTACCTGCATTTCCCGGTCCAGTCCGGCGGTCTTGACGGCATCCTCCAGGTTAAGGAGGCAGAAGGGGCAGGCCGTGACCAGGACCTGGGCCCCGGCTTCCCGGGCCATGAGGAGGCGGTTGGCCGCCAGGCGCATTTCCTCGCCCTCGATCTCGTGCCAGAGGTTGACATCCCCGCCGCCGCAACAGAAGCTGCGGTCCCGGCAGCGGGCCATCTCCACCCGCTGGAGGCCGGGTATTCGATCCAGGATCTCCCGGGGCTCCCGGTAAACGGCATTGTGCCGCCCCAGGTAACAAGGGTCATGATAGGTATAAATCCTGCCGCTGTCGATCGATTTTTTGGGGATCAGCCTGCCGGCCCGCAAAAGGTCCAGGAAAAAAACGGCGGCATGGACCGCCGGCAGGTCCCCCGGATAGTCGTTCTTCAGGGTGTTGAAGGCATGGGGGTCGGCAGTAATGATCCGGTTGAAACGATACTTCCCCAGGGTCTCTGTATTTTCTTCGAGGAGAAGCTGAAAGAGGCCCTCTTCTCCCATACGGCGCACCTGATGGCCGGTGTCTTTTTCTTTGGGACCGAGAATAGCGAAATCCACCCCGGCCCGCTGCAGACCCGTGGCCACGGCGCGAACCACCTCCTGGAGTCGCGGATCAAAGGACCCATAGCTGTCCACATAAAAAAGGATGTCGGTTTGCTCCCCCGGTTTCAAAATCCGGACCGGGACCCCTTCCAAATCCTTGACCCAGTCGCTCCGTTTCTTGGGGGGCTTGCCAAAGGGATTGCCGGTCTTTTCCAGGTGGGTCAGGACCTGATTGAAGGTGGAAGGGCTCTGCCCCGTCTCGGTCAAGTGCCGGCGCAGGTCGATCATCTTGTCGATATACTCGATGAATACCGGGCACTCCTCCTCGCAGGCGCCGCAGGTGGTGCAGGACCAGATTTCCTCCGTCGAGAGCACCCCACCTATGAGCGATTTTTCCGTTTGGGTGCCCGCCTGGTCCAGTGCCCCGGCCACGGGCCGGACCGGTGACTTTTCGGAAAATATCGGCTGGGTTTCATAGGCGTAATCCCGGAGCTTGATGCTGATCATTTTGGGGGACAGGGGCCGGCCCACGGCCCGGGCCGGGCACTGGTCGGAGCAGCGGCCGCATTCGGTGCAGGAAAAGAAGTCCAGCAGGTGTTTCCAGGTAAAGTCCTCCAGGCGGCTGATGCCCAGGTTCTCCAGTTCCTCGAGGTCGGTGGTCCCCCAGCGGGCCGGTTTGATCGATCCCTTTTTCAATTTACGGAAGTAAACGTTGGGCAGGGCCGTCAAGATGTGAAAATGTTTGGCCAGGGGGAGAAAATTCAAGAAGGA
>JALOOY010000532.1 GCA_025454185.1 Thermodesulfobacteriota bacterium | reverse complement strand
TATGATGCAGGGCCTGTACACCGTCCATGACGGCGGGGCCAAAAAAACCTTCATGATCAGCCCCCACTCCAAATCCTATTTCGAACAGGGGCTGGAGACCAAAAAAACCCCTTCGGTCTATGACCAGGACGTGGTCATGGATAAAAAGAAGATCGGGTCGGAGACGATCGACGGCCATCCCTGTGTCAAATCGGAAATGACCTTTTACCACAAGGACACGCCCAATCAGAAATACCGGGGGACCGTCTGGGAGGCCCAGGACCTGGGCGGGTTGCCCATTCGGACGGAAATGATCGTCCCGGAAATGAAGAAGGCCGGCGGCGACGGCAAGATGGTCATGGAACTGAAGGAGATCAAGGTGGGGGCGGCCACGGCCGCCATGTTCGAGGTCCCTAAAGACTATAAGAAGGCAAATTCCATGCAGGAAGTCATGGGCCTGGGGGATATGCAGAATATGATGAAGCAGATGCAGAAGGGGAAGATGCCCAAGCAATAAAACAAAAAACCAATAATCAATTATTAATTGTTAATGAAAGACCATCAAAATAACCAAAAGATGGAGCGATTCCTGCTGGTGATCTGGTGCCTCCTGCTGCTGGGAGCGGGCGGGTGCGCCACCCTGGATGAGGACCTTGGCCCTTCGGAGCCGGGTATCGTCCTGGACACGGGCGCTTTCGCGGACCGGGAAACCCAGTGGCGGGGCATGGTCCTGGGCGGTCCGTTCCAGTCGCCTGTCTCCGGGAATATCCTGGAAATCAGGCGCCGGGCCGGGCAGGAAACCATCCGGAGGCAGATGCCCGTCGTATATTTAAGCCTGGACGGCCGGCAGCGCCTGGAGGCGGTTTGGCTGTTCAAGGAGAAAGAAGGGACCTGCCACCGGGTGCGGGGGCGCTTCTTTCAGGACGGGCAACTGGTGCGCGAAGAGGTTGAAAAAGTCTGTCCGTAAATTCGTAGACGGTTTTTAATAATAAAAGCCCCCCGGTTCTAAGGAAACAGGGGGGCTTTTTTATTGCCTGACCTGGTGGGCGGGCGGCAGACCCGCCCTGCGTTTCTCGGGGAATTTAGGCATGGGGCAACTCCCCGGGGCACACAGCCGAGGGCGGCTATTAACCATAAACTACAGGGCCGCCTGCAGCAGCTCGGTGATGTCTTTGATTTCCAGTTGCTCTTCCTTGCCGGTGCCTTTTCGGCTGTCTTCGAAAAGGGAGATGCAGTAGGGACAGGCGGTGGCCAGGATTTCAGCCCCGCGGTCAGCGGCCTCCACCACTTTTTTGTCCGAAAATCGCTGCTCGGGCTTGGTTTCCATCCAGATCCGGCCCCCGCCGCCGCCGCAGCAGAGGCTGGTGGCCTTGTTCTGGCCGAATTCGACCAGTTCCACACCCGGAATGGCCTGCAGGAGTTCCCGGGGCTGCTCGAACACCTCGTTGTGGCGGCCCAGGTAGCAGGGGTCATGGTAGGCTACCTTCTTGTTGACCGGGTTTTTCAGAGACAGCTTGCCTTCCCGGACCAGTTGATTGAGAAACAAGGAGTAGTGCTGCACCTCGAAATCCCCCCCCAGTTCAGGGTATTCCTTGGCAAAGGTAGTGTAGCAGTGGGGGGAGGTGGTAATGATCTTTTTGACCCCTTTCTCCTGGAAGAGGGCGATGTTTTTTTCAGCTTGTTTGGTAAACAGGGCCTCGTCGCCGATTTTCCGAATGGACTCCCCGCAACAGGATTCCTCGTTGCCGATAATCCCGAAGCTGACCCCGGCGGTCTTTAGCAGCTCTACCACAGCCCGGGCGATCTTTTGACTCCGCTGGTCGAAGGCCGAGGTGCAGCAGACGAAAAGGAAATATTCGGTATCGGGTCCGAAGAGAGGGACATCCAAACCCTGCGTCCAGTTGATCCGTTTGCTTTGGTCTTCCGCCCAGGGATTTCCCTGGCTGTGAACGCTGCCCGCGATGGGCCGCAGATTCGGAGGGATGGCCCCGGTCTCGGCGATCATGGCCCGCATGGACCGGATCACGTCGATGATTTTTACCTGCCTGGGGCAATTACGTACGCACAGGTTGCACGTGGTGCAGGCATAAAGGATCTCATCGGATTCGAAGCCCTCCAGACCCAGTTGGCCCATGCGGATGAGCTTGCGGACCACGAAGGGAGACCCTTCCACGACCCGGCCCCAGGGACAGAGGCCGGCGCATAGGCCGCACTGCATGCATTGGTTCAAGGTATCTCCACCCATGGCCTGGATGGCCTGGTTGACTTCCATAAAGGGGGTAACAGACATGTTCGACTCCTTTCGCGCCCGGCGTTATTTGCCGGAATTTTCTATAGTATTCAATCGGTTAAAAAATAAGGTCTGATTTTTTGTTGCCTTGTATCCTTAACATAACTTAAAAAGAATAGTCAAGCCTTTAAATGGCTCACACGGGTTGGGAAAATGGAGTAACGGAGTGCTGATCCAAGTAGAATGCCACGCCGGGTATCGTTATCCCGAACGTCCCCTGGCGTTCACCCTGGGGGGAAAACGATTGGAAGTCGACCAGGTGCTGGACC
>JALOOY010000037.1 GCA_025454185.1 Thermodesulfobacteriota bacterium | reverse complement strand
CAGCACAAAATTACCGTGGTGGGCGCCGGAAACGTGGGCGCCACCGCCGCCCAGCGCCTTGTGGAAAAAGAGTTGGCCGATGTGGTCATCGTGGACATCCTGGAAGGGGTACCTTTCGGCAAGGCCCTGGACCTGGCCGAAGCGGCCCCCATCGAGAAGCACGATGCCGGGATCTCCGGCGCCAACGATTATGAGGTCACCCGGGACTCGGAGGTCGTCATCATCACCGCCGGGATCCCCCGCAAACCGGGCATGAGCCGGGACGACCTGCTGGCCACCAACGCCAGGATCATGAAGACCGTGGTCGGCCAGGTGGCCCGCTATTCGCCCCAGGCCGTATTGATCATTGTCAGCAATCCCCTCGACGCCATGTGCCACGTGGCCTATGAGGCCAGCGGTTTTCCCAAAGAGCGGGTCATCGGCATGGCCGGGGTCCTGGATTCGGCCCGTTTCCGGACCTTCATCGCCCGGGAACTGAACGTTTCGGTGGAAAACACCCACGCCTTCGTCCTCGGGGGGCACGGTGACACCATGGTCCCTCTGCCCCGCTTTTCCAGCGTGGCCGGCATACCGATCACCGAACTGCTGGACCCGGCCGCCATCGAACGGCTGGTCAAACGGACCCGGGAAGGCGGCGCCGAAATCGTCTCCCTGCTCAAGACCGGCAGCGCCTTCTACGCGCCGGCCTCGGCGGCCGTGGAAATGGCCGAGGCGATCATCAAGGACAAGAAGAAGATCCTGCCCTGCGCGGTCCTGCTCAGCGGTGAATACGGCATCAACGATCTGTTTATCGGGGTCCCGGTCAAGCTGGGCAAGGGCGGCATCGAACAGGTGATCGAAATCAAGCTGACGGTCGAAGAGGACGCGGCCCTGAAAAAATCGGCCGCAGCGGTCCAAGGCCTGGTGGAAGCCATGAAGAAGCTGGAGATCTGAGAAACCACCAACGAACCATTGGCTATATGCGGCGGAAGCCGACCACTTCAGGGTTCGAGGGTTCAAGTCTTCCAACCAAAAACAATAAGGAACCTCCCATGAAAAAAACCTTCGTTTGCTTGTTGATGATGCTCTCCCTGGCCATGCTTACCCAATGCACCCATGTCACCTTCTCCAGCCCCCTGCAAAAAACCACCGGTGATCTACCGGCCCTGGTCTCTCCCGGGGAGCATTCCCTCAAACTGGAAATCTTGGATAACCGCCCGGTGAAAGACCTCTATGCCGGCGGGTTGTCACACATCGATTCCGGGGTATTTATCGCCTATTCGGCCGATCCCGGATCGGATACCCTGGCCCAGTATCTGGAAAAAACCGGCATCGAGGCGTCGCAACTGCTGGGGTTCAAAGCGGGGCCCGGGGGCGGCGCCCTGAAGGTTACCGTAAACGATTTCTGGATAGACCTCTACCGGTTCAGCGGTTTCAGTCCGATGAATTGCATTGGCTATGGAACACTGACCGTCGATTTTTCAGCAGGCCCCGGTCAACCGACCCGCAGCAGCAACTTGAAAATGGCCTATTATGAAAATACCACTCCGGCCTGGAGTATGGAGGAGGTCCCCCGGGAGGCCATGAGCAGGATCTATTCCCAGACGATCTGGGAAACGGTCGGGAAGACCCTCCGGGAGAACGGCTCCCCTCCTGTGGACCCGAAGGCCGTCGAAAGGCTGGTGCAAATGGTCGATGCGGAAACCGATGACCGGATAGCCCGGGAATTGATCTTCTGGTTGGGTCTGGTTGGTCGGGACGATCCCCGGGCCAGGGAAAAACTGCTGCAAATCTTCCGAAACACCCAGGAACAACGCCGTCGCCAGGGCGCCGTTGAGGCCCTGGGGATGCTGGGGATCCAGGAAGCCCGGGCGGACATCGTGGACATCCTTTCCGAGAACCGTAAAATCGGCTATTGGAGCAATAACGACGCCGAGGAAGTATTTTACCTGATCAAGGCCCTGGCTTATCTCGGAGAAAAAGACCTGCAGGCCTTCATTCCGAAGCAGGATTTTCGGGCCCGGACGAAGGTGCAGGAACTGGTGGCTTTCCTGAATACCGGGGCCATTCCCGAACCCCACCCCAAGGCCAGACCCCTATTGGAGGAAGTCAAGGAAGAACTGAAGAGGAAATGAACGGCTGCCAATCAAACCGAAGCCTTCGCTGGAAGGCAGGGACCATCATCCTTTCCCCGAAGGACACTGAAGCTTCGGGGAAAGGATGAATTAACCTGCTTCGCCGAACGCCGGAGGCCCAACGCCCAAAGGCCTTTGCGTGCCTTGCTTCGGCACGCAAAGGCTGGCGTTCAGGAGAATGTTCACCCGGGCCCCAGGGCCTTTGACGGCCAGAGCCTCGTCCACGGCCTTTTGCAGGGAGGTCCGGGGCCGGAGGAAGGTGTGGGAAAGAAAGTCCGGGTCCAGTTCGGTGACGCCCCAGATCGCTCCGCCGTCGGCTACGAAACGCAGGTTGCGAGATACCCGGTGAAAGCCCAGCCGGTAGGGCTGATTCAGCAACAGGCGGGCCTGGTCGAAATCACCGGTCCGGCTCAGCAATTCCTGAAATTCCGCGGGACCGGCCCCCTGCAGGCAGGGCATGACCAGGATGAGGATGCCGTCTTCCTTCAGGGCCAATTTTCCGTGCTCGATGGGTTTCTGGGACTGGTAGAGGTCGAGGTCCATGGGCGGCAGGGCCACGGAGACGAGGATATCGCTCTTTTCCCGAAAGGGGACGGTGAAAACCTCATCGGCCTGCCGGGTGGCCGCCAGAAAGCTCTTCAGCAGGGAACCGGCGTACACCCCGGCCACTTCATGGTCGGGTGTCAGGACCAGTTGTATCGAAAAAATCGGGGGCATGGTCAGATACTGCAAGGCCTCCATCAGGTCCTCATGAACCGGGTTGCCCAATAGCCGGAGGGGCTGGGAACCCGGCTCCAGGGCCAGGGAATGATTGGCCACGATGGTCGAATAGGCCGCTATGCCCGGCACGATCAATTTCCGCCCTCCCGTATAGCCGGCAAAATAATGGGGCTCCACCGACCCGATGGCCAGCACCCGGTCGGCCATCATGATCCGGGAGTTGAGCAAGACCCGGGTGCCGCGGAAAGTGGTGCCCAGAAATATCATGCCCCCCTCCTGACGGCTGTCATGAAAGCAGACCCTTTCCCGAATTTGCGGCCAGAGGGGGCTGAAAAGTCTTTCCAGGCTTTGGGGCCTACCGGCCCGGTGGGTCCCGGTGGCTACCAGGACCGTGAAATTCAACTCCGCGATCCGGGGCCACAGGGCCTCCAGCACCCGCCCGGTGGGTGTCGGACGGGTTTCGTCGTTCACCAGGATCAGCAGCGAACGGCAGCCTTCCAGGAAGGCCTCCAGGGCCGGGGAATCCAGGGGGTTTTTAAAGGAAGACTGGAAATCAGGCGGCCTCGGGGAGGACTTTCCCGGAAGGGGGGACAGCAGTTCCCCCCAGTGACCTGGGGGGATGTTCAGGTCAAGGCTCGTCTTTCCGTAGGGTATCTGAAAAACAGGCAAGGTAGAATCAGGCCGCCTGCCGGGTTTTTTTCTTCAGCCGGCTGATGCGTTTCCTTAAAATATCCGTCGCCTTCCGGGTGCCGCCCTCCCGGATCTCTTCCTTTTTGGAACGCAGTTCCTTGATTTTCCCCTTGAGGTCCCGCAGGGAGCGATCGGTTTTCTTCCCGCCCTCGACGGCGATACCCTTGGCTTCCTTGATGGCCGCCAGCACTTCTTCCTTGTTCATGCCATGAACGCCGGAGATCGATCCCAGGCTCAGGGCCAGGTCCCGCAGTTCCTTGGCCGTCATCTTCTCCAGAGGTTTTTCTTTCTTTTCCGCTTTTTCTTTCTTGCCCATACCGCGTTATTCTCCTTTTCCTTTGTTTTGTGCTCTTAATTCTGCATCTGACATTTTGCAGTTTTCATTTTTCATTTCAATAAGCCACCATGCTCGGGGGGAGCACCCGGAAAACTTGAAAAACCTATATTTTGCTCCTTCGCCGAACGCCGAACGCCCAACGTCAAACGTATTTTTCGAACCAAATCTATCCCTTCTTCCCCTCCGCCGCCTCGGCCAGCTTCATAAAGGGCTTGAAGAGATCGATGGGAATCGGGAACAGCGTGGTGGAGTTGTTCTCCGAAGCCACTTCCCGCAAGGTCTGCAGATACCGCAACTGCAGGGCGATAGGGTGTTCGGCGATAATGCCCGCTGCCTCCGCCAGACGGGTTGCCGCCTGATACTCCCCTTCGGCATTGATGACCTTGGCCCGCCGTTCCCGCTCGGCCTCGGCCTGTTTGGCCATGGCCCGCTGCATCTCCTGGGGCAGGTCGATCTGTTTCACTTCCACCACCGACACCTTGATCCCCCAGGGATCGGTGTGGGCATCCAGGATCTCCTGGATTTCGGTGTTGACTTTTTCCCGTTCCGACAGGATTTTATCCAACTCCGCCTGACCGCAGACACTGCGCAGGGTGGTCTGGGCCAATTGCGACGTGGCATACAGGTATTGTTGGACCTCCACCGTGGCTTTAACCGCGTCCATGACTCGAAAATAAACCACGGCATTTACCTTGACCGACACATTGTCACGGGTAATGACATCCTGGGCCGGCACATCCATGGTCACCGTCCGTAAATCCACCTTGATCATTTTATCAATGATGGGAATCAGTATAATCAGCCCCGGTCCTTTGGCGGCGATGACCCTCCCTAAGCGGAAGATTACCCCGCGTTCGTATTCATTCAGAATCCGGATGGCGCTGCTCAGAAAAAAAATCACCAGAACAATGATAGCCGCTAACGTGTACATGCGATCCTCCCCTGAAAAGGTTCAAAACCCGTGGGCTACCTCCCGCTTTTTTTTACGGTCAGCAGTAAATGATCGATCCCGACCACTTCCACGATATCTCCTGTTTCCAAAATGTCCCCGGACCGGGCGTTCCAGAACTCCCCGTGGACGAAGACCCTGCCCGGCCGCTCCGGACGAATGGGATCCCGGACCCGGCCGATCTCTCCGATAAGGCCTTGATCGCCGGTTACCGGCTTACGTAAATAGGCCTTCATGGCCAGAGAGCCTATGATCAGAAAAAAAGACGATACGGCCAGCACCGCCGGTATCATGACCGTCCAGGCCAGGCCGATTTCACCGTCACCGGTCCGGAAAAGAAGAATGGAGCCCAGCAGGAGGGAAACCACCCCTCCGATCCCGAGCAAACCGTGGCTGGTGATCTTCAACTCGGCGATAAAAAAAACGATGGCCAGGGCGATAAGCAGGATCCCGGCATAATTGACCGGCAGGGTCTGCAGGGCAAAAAAAGACAGGATCAGCGCAATGCCTCCGATCACCCCCGGGAAAATGACGCCGGGATTGGCCAGTTCGAAAAAGATCCCCATCATGCCGAGCATCATGAGCAGGTAGGCGATGTTGGGATCGCTGATGGTCCGCAGCACGCGGTCCCGCCACCCTTCCCGGACATACTCCACAGGTACCCCTTTGGTCCTGATGACTTTTTCCTGAATACCGGTAGTAACCTGGCGGCCGTCGATCTTATCCAGCAGTTCCGGGAGGTCCCTGGCGGTCAGGTCGATCACCCGAAGCTCCAGGGCCTTCTCGGCCGAAATGGATTCACTCTCGGTGACGGCGCTGGCCGCCCAGTCGGCATTGCGGCCCCGCTTTTCCGCCAGACTGCGGACATAGGCGGTCATGTCTTTTTCCACCTTCCGGGCCATGGTCTTTTCGATGTCTTTGCCGCCGATATTGACCGGGGAAGCCGCCCCCATGTTGGTGCCCGGGGCCATGGCCGCCACATCCGCGGCCAGGACCAGCATGACTCCGGCGGAGGCGGCCCGGGCCCCGCTGGGGGCCACAAAAACGACGACCGGGACCCTGGCGTTCAACAGGGCCTGCACCATGGTCCGCATGGAACTGTCCAGCCCGCCCGGGGTGTCCAGTTGGATGACCACCGCCGGCGCCTGCTCCTGCTCGGCCTTTTTTATATGCCGCACCAGATAATCCGCCACGGCCGGGTTGATGGACGAGGCGATGGTCAGGACCCGAACGGGTTTGACCGGACCGCTGGCCGCGGCGGGAATTAACCCTCCCAGCAGCAGCCCGCCGGCCAGCACCAGCAAGAACCGGAACAACCCCTTTGAAATTCCAGAATGGCTCATACAAAAACCGAAACCCATTACTTTATGCGCTCCCGTAAAAGGCCTTGCCTGGTCAGGGGGCGAGACGCCCGCCCGACGTTTTTAAATTCGATGTTGGACGTTCGTCTTTATAAATCATTGGCGATCAGGCGTTCCAATTCCCTTCTGATCTTCTTGAGGTCCTCCCAGGCCTCCCGCTTGTATTCAGGGCTGCGTAGCAGGTAGGCCGGATGGTAGGTCGGAATGACCAGCCGGCCCTCCCAAGAAAAAGACTTGCCCCGGATTTCGGAAATCCCGCGTTCGGAGCCGGTCAAGGCCCGGGCGGCCACCCCGCCGAGAGCCACCAGCAGCCTGGGTTTGATGAGACGGACTTGCTCCTGCAGAAAGGGAAAACAGGCCCGGATCTCCCCCGCTTCCGGATTTCTGTTGCCGGGGGGCCGGCATTTGACCACATTGCCGATAAAGACCTTTTCCCGGGGCAGATCGATGGCCAGGAGCATGCGGGTCAACAACTCCCCGGCCGGCCCTACGAAGGGTTGGCCGAGGCGGTCTTCCTCTTCCCCCGGTCCCTCCCCCACCACCATGACGTCCGCCGTGGCTGGACCTTCTCCGGGCACGGCCTGGCGGCGTCCCCCGCCCAAAGGGCAGGAGCGACAGTTGCGGATCTTTTCGTGCAACTGTTCCAGTGCCGGGCCGGCCTCGATCCGGGGCGGTCCGGCAGTCGAGCGCATCCGGGCCGGTGTACCCGGCCGACCCGCAGCAACCGACGCTGTCAGAACGGCCAGGGTTTGCCGCCCTGCCGGCCCCAGCCTCAGGTAATCCCGCCCCCGGCGTTTCTCCCGCTCCAGGAGGGCAATCAGATCGCCGGTCAGGGTCTGAAGGTTCGGAGCGGGCCGGTGGGTCAGGATCATGCCTTCTTCCCCTTCTCCCGGATAATGCGGTCGAAGAGTTGGGAAGCCACCTCTTCTTTAAGCATCAGCGGCAGTTTTTCCGCTTCTCCGTCTGGAAACAGAAAATGGACCTGGTTGGTCTCCCCGGCGAAACCGGCCCCGGGCACCCCGATGGGGTTGGCGACGATCAGGTCCAGGTTTTTTTCTTCCAGTTTGGTGCGGGCGTTCTGCAGCAGATGCTCGGTTTCGGCGGCAAACCCGACCAGGAATTGATCGTTCTTCAGTCTGCCCAAGCGGCGGAGGATATCGGGGTTCTGCACCAGAGAAAGGGTCACCCGCTCCTCCTTTTTCTTGATCTTCTGCTCGGCTGTTTCTTCCGGTCTATAATCGGACACCGCCGCGGCCTTGATGACGATGGTGGCCCGGGGAAAGGCCTCCAGAACCGCCTTTTCCATGTCCCGCGCCGTGACCACCGGAATGTGTTCGACGCCGGGGACCGGAGCCAGGTGGGTTGGACCGCTGATCAGGGTTACCGTTGCCCCCCTCCTGCGGGCCACCCGGGCCAGGGCGAAGCCCATGCGGCCGGTGGAGGGGTTGGTCAAAAACCGTACCGGGTCCAGAGGCTCCCAGGTGCAGCCGGTGGTGATCAGAATCCGCTCCCCCCGCAGATCAGCGGGAGAAAAAATTCCCTGCAGGGACTCGATGATCTGCTCCACCGGGGCCAGCCGGCCCCGGCCCGTTTCCCCGCAGGCCAGCGACCCGGCCGCCGGTTCCAGAATCAATCCGCCCCGTTCCTGGATCCGGTCCAGGTTGGCCTGAAGGGCCGGGTTTTCGTACATGCGCACGTTCATGGCCGGGCAAAAGAGCCGGGGCGCCGTACAGGCCAGCAGAAAAGTGGAAAGCAGGTCGTCGGCCAGGCCCTGGGCGGCCTTGGCCAGCAGATTGGCCGTGGCCGGGGCCAGGACCACCAGGTCGGCCCACTGGGCCAGGTGAATATGGTCCATGGCCCCGGGTCGATAGGCATCGAACAGGTCGGTATAGACCCCTTCAGGCGTCAGGGCCTGAAACGTCAGGGGGGTCACAAACCGCTGGGCATTGGCCGTCATGACCACGGCCACCCGCCCCTCCAGGTCCTGAATCCGCCGCAGCAGATCCACGGCCTTGTAGGCGGCGATACCGCCGCTGACCCCCAGAACGATTTTTCGCCCTTTGACCTGATTCATATCAACCCGGCGTTGACATCCCTATTCGATGTTCGCTGTTGGACGTTCGTCTTTTTCTACTTCCCAACTCCCTCTGCCTGCGGAATGGACCAGACCTCCACCTTGGTGCTGAAGGTCCCCTCATCGATCAGGATGATGCTGTTCTTGCCTTTTTTCTCGAAAAGCAATACCGATTTCGGCGGAAGTTTAAAATTCCCCTTCATGACCCAGTTGTCCTTGGCCATACTGGCCTTGAAGAAGGCGATCAGGGAGTTGACCTCCACATTCCCGTCCAGGGACAAGACGCCGGCGGTCATACTGGTGGTCTGGAAGATCTTGGATTTGTCGGCGTTCATGGCACGGAATGAATGTTGGATTCCCGCTGAATTATTTCGCCTCCTCCGTGCTCACCGGGATCATCCAGATGTCCACCTTGGTGGAAAAGGTGCTTTCTTCGATGGTCGCGATGGCCCTCTTGTTCTTTTTTTCAAA
>JALOOY010000531.1 GCA_025454185.1 Thermodesulfobacteriota bacterium | reverse complement strand
CGCCGCTTCAGGAAGGTTCGCGGGGCATTCAGGGGTACGTCTCCAGGCAGGACACCGAACTGGTCAAACGCCTGCGGGCCGGGGGGCTGATCATCGTGGGCAAGACCAACACCCCGGAATTCGGCTGTCTGCCCACTACGGAACCGCTGCTGTACGGTCCCACACGTAACCCCTGGAAACCGGACCTGACTCCGGGCGGGTCCAGCGGCGGGGCGGCGGCCGCCGTGGCGGCCGGGATCGTTCCGCTGGCCCACGGAAACGATGCCGGCGGTTCCATCCGGATTCCGGCCTCCTGCTGCGGGGTATTCGGTCTAAAGCCCACCCGGGGACGCAATCCCCTGGGACCGTATTTTTTCGATCTGGGCAGCGGGCTGGTCCAGGAGCACGGTTTGACCCTTTCAGTCAGGGATTCTGCCGCTTTGCTGGACCTTACCGCCGGCCCGGACCTGGGCGATGCCTACGCCGCTCCGCCCCAGGAAAAACCCTTTTTGGAAAACGTCGGACAAGTGCCCCGGCCCTTGAAAATCGGTTTTTTGACCGCGGTCCCGGAAGGCTGGGCCGGGCAAACCGATCTCCACCCCGACTGCCTGGAGGCCCTTCTGGACGCGGCCAGGCTCTGTGAAACCCTGGGGCACACACTGGAGGAAGTGCCGCCGCCGCAACTGGCCTGGCCGGATTTTTCCCGCGCCTACGGTGGCCTATTCACCTCCCTGGCGGGATACCTTAAAAAATACTGGGAAAAAGAATTGGGGAAGGAAATTACCCGGGATGAACTGGAACCCCTGACCGGATTATTTTGTGAGGCAGGAATGAAAAAAACGGGAAGCGATTACCTGGCCCTGGTTGAAGAGCTGCAACGTTTTTCCCGCATGATCGCCCGCTGGTACCACGACGGCGATTTTGATCTGCTCCTCTCCCCCACCCTGCGGGTACCGCCCCCGCCGTTGGGTTCCTTTGATTTTTCCATTAAAAATCCCCAGGGATGGTTTGAGGCTACCGAGTCTCTGGTGGCCTTTACCCGCCCCCAGAACGTGACCGGCCAACCGGCCATGTCGGTACCCCTGTATTGGAATGACGAAAATATTCCAATCGGGGTCCACTTGGCCGCTCGCTTCGGCAACGAAGCCGTTCTGTTTCAATTGGCCGGTCAACTGGAAGAGGCCCGCCCTTGGGCCCGGACAACGCCCCCCCTGCATAGCGATGCTATGGAGTAAACCCTCCTCCTCGTGTCAAGCACCCGCGAAGCATGAAAATTTCGTATTTAGCTCCTTCGCCGAAGGCCCAACGCCCAACGGTATTTTCGTATTATCCCGTTTAAGGCTTCCTCCCCGGGGACGGGGTCCTGCCGGGCAGGGCGCAACGGACGATCTTCCCCTCCTGGACCCAGACCCGGTCCCCGACTTTCAAGCCCTCCAGGTCTTCCGTTTCGATCAAAAAGGGGCTCAGCTTTTTGTTATCCGGGGTAAGGGTCACCTGACGCCCTTCGATTTTGGTAATGACGGTACATTCCGGATCCCGGGCTGCCGCTGGTCCATGCCAGCCGAAAATAACCATGCCTACCAATACGGCAACTACGCTCATGGCCGGCTTCATGCCTTTCCTCCTTCCGCGGACGGACCCTCCTGGTTTAAGCAGGATTAAATTTTTTTAAATTCATGTTGATTTTTTATTGGTTCTGTTCTATGTAAGACTAATCAAAAAAAATTGAATTCATTTTGGTGTTTTTAAATGGATTCCCGGAAGAGCGTTTATGGAAAAAGAAGCCCTGTTTGAAAAAATCACCACCTCGGAAGTGGTGGAGTCCCTGTTGGAGTCACCCCTGAGCCGACAGTTGACCGAGGCTGAATTGACGGAAGCTGCTGATCGGATAACGAAAATGGTGAATCAGAACGATTGATTCGGGTCCTCATTCTTCGCGGGGCAAGTGGTTTTTGCTTTCCTCGCCGGTTCCCTCTTTCCACAACCAGATGACCAGGGTGATCAAACCCATCCAGGCCGACAGGCCGGCAAAAATCGCCATAAACACCCGCCAGCGGAATTCCAGGCCCCTTAGCCACATGGCGACCAGCAGGAACAGGGTCATCCCGCCTAATAAATAGATCAACTTCTTGCCTATTCTTTTTACGGCCGGCTTCATAAACAAACCCGTTGACAGTTGACAGATGGACGATTAAAGTCTTATATACCATAAAATCAAATATTTTTGGAGTTTTTTCGGCCGACAGCCACCATGGCGGTACAAGATTTCAACAAAGCCCGGGAACGTATGGTCCGGGAGCAGTTGATTCCCCGGGGGATATCCGACACAGCGGTCCTGGCCGCCATGCGCAAGGTGCCCCGGCATCTTTTCATCGAAGAGGCCCTCTGGGGTGAGGCCTACAGCGACTACCCCCTGCCCATCGGCGAGCGTCAGACCATTTCACAGCCTTACATCGTAGCCTTGATGACCCAGGCCCTGGGGCTCACGGGAAAAGAAAAGGTTTTGGAGATCGGCACGGGGTCAGGCTACCAGACGGCTGTCCTGGCCGAATGCTGCGCCAA
>JALOOY010000530.1 GCA_025454185.1 Thermodesulfobacteriota bacterium | reverse complement strand
GCCTGCTGGAAATGATGGACCGGCTGGAGCAGTTGAACGTCCAGGTCCGGGAGCGCCGGGAGCTGCTGGCCTCCAAGGACTCGGCCGGCCAGGTGCAAAAGGAGGACTTGAAAAAAGCCGGGGCCCGTTGTGCCCTGGAGTTGGCCGATCTCGAAAACCGGCGCCGGCAGGTGGAGAGTCAGATCGATAAAACCCATCTGGAAAAATACGAATTCCTGCGGAACCGCCTCCAGGGCCTGGCCCTGGCGGAAGCCCGCCAGGGGGCCTGCCTGGTTTGTCATATCCACATTCCCCCCCAAATGTACAATGATCTGCAACGCCGGGATCGGTTGATCACCTGCCCCAGTTGTCACCGGATCCTCTATTACGACGCCCTGAACGGGTCGGCCCAATAGGCCCCGGTGCCCATGGCGAAAACCGGGCAGGCTTTCTGGACCATCCACTCCGACGGGGCCGCCAAGGGCAATCCCGGCCCGGCCGGGGCCGGCTGGCTGATTCGTGACGGTCAGGGAAAGGTTTTGAGCCGCACGGGTAGATATCTGGGCCGGGGGACCAACAACGAGGCGGAATACCAGGCCCTGATCGGCGCCCTGGAAGAGGCCCTGGCCTTGGGCGGCAAGGACGTCACCGTCCATTCCGACTCCGAGTTGCTGGTGCGGCAGTTGAACGGCCAATACCGGGTGCGCCATCCCCGCCTGAAGGAACTTTTTGACCGGGTCCAAGATCTTTTGAGCCGTTTCCGGGAATATGTTATACTGCATGTGCCCCGGGAACAGAACCGGGAGGCGGATGCCATGGCCAACGAGGCCGTCAAGGCCCATCGGCCTTCATAGCGCGGTGGAAGCGGACCGGATGATCGCCCGCCGTTCACGCGGGAGGAAAGTCCGAGCTTCACAGGGCAGGACGCTGGGTAACTCCCAGTCTCGGTGACGAGAAGGAAAGTGCCACAGAAAAGATACCGCCCCGCCGGAGGCGGGGTAAGGGTGAAATGGTGGGGTAAGAGCCCACCAGTACCCCGGGTGACCGGGGTAGCTTGGTAAACCCCGTCCGAAGCAAGACCAAATAGGGGGGCGTCAAAGGTGGCCCGCCCCAGGCCCCCGGGTTGGTCGCTGGAGACCCGAAGTAATCCGGGCCTTAGAGGAATGATCATCGTCCCGGCAGCCGTAAGGAGGCCGGGAAACAGAACTCGGCTTATGGTCCGCTTTCACCGCCATGACTGTTTGAAGAGGGGGGACCTATGAAGACCTTAGCCCTGATTACCGCGGCGGGCCGGGGCCGGCGCATGGGGGGGCCCAGGCCGAAACAATTTCTGGCTCTGGCCGGAAGACCCATACTGGCCCATACCGTGGAGGTTTTCGAAAGGTGCCGGGCCGTAGACGGCGTTTTCATCATTGTTCCGCCCGAGGAGATGGACCCGGTGCAGCGGGAAATTGTCGAGGCCTACGGGTTTCAAAAGGTCTTCAAGGTGGTCCGCGGGGGGCGCATCCGCCAGCAGTCGGTCTGGAACGGTCTGAAGGCCGTCACCTCGGATTGCGATATCGTCGTCGTCCATGACGGGGTCAGGCCCCTGATCGACCCGAAGCTGATCGAGGCCGGCATTGCGGAAGCCCGTAAAACAGGGGCGGCCATCGTCGCCGTGCCGGCCCGCGATACGATCAAGCGGCGTGGCCCGGGGGCCCGACTCGAAACCCTGCCCCGGGAGGAGATCTGGTTGGCCCAGACGCCACAGATTTTTCAGTTTCCCCTCCTTTTTCAGGCCCATGAAAAGGCCTCCCGGGACCGTTTTCAGGGCACGGATGACGCCTGCCTGGTGGAACGTCTGGGTCGGGAGGTGGCCCTGGTTCAGGGAGATTATTACAATCTGAAGATTACTACGCCCGAAGACCTGCCCTTGGCGGAACTCTGGCTGTCCCGGAGAAAAAGCAGCGCATGAACCTCCCTTTCCGAACGGGGCTGGGCTATGATGTCCACTCCCTGGTCCCGGGAAGGCCCCTGATCCTGGGCGGGGTGGATATCCCCTATCCGCTGGGACTGGCCGGTCACTCCGATGCCGACGTGCTGTCCCACGCCGTGGCCGATGCCCTGCTCGGCGCGGCCGGTTTAGGGGACCTGGGGCGTCATTTCCCGGATTCGGACCCGGCCTACCGGGGGATTTCCAGCCTCTGGTTCCTGCGGGACATCCGGGAAAAAATGGCGTCCCGGGGTTGGGTCCTGGGCAACCTGGACGGGGTCCTGGTGGCCCAGAAACCCCGGCTGGCGGCATATATCGAAGCGATGGAGGCCAACCTGGCCGGGGCTCTGGAAACGGACCCGGACCGGATCAACGTCAAAGCGACCACCACGGAAGGCTTGGGATTTCCGGGACGGGAGGAGGGAATTGCCGCCTATGCCGTGGTGTTACTGGTACCACGTGAAGGAGACCATGGCGCTGCGGGTTTATAACTCACAAACACGACAGAAGGAGCTCTTCACCCCCCTGGATCCGCCGCGGGTCGGGATGTACGTCTGCGGCGTAACCGTCTATGACAGTTGTCATATCGGC
>JALOOY010000529.1 GCA_025454185.1 Thermodesulfobacteriota bacterium | reverse complement strand
AGTTCCCCTTTTTGAAGACCAGCCGCAGCCGTTTGGTGGTGGACCTCTATGATCCCCTGGTTCTGGAAAATCTGCACTATTATCAGCAGGAGCCCTTGCCGGCCCAGGAAACGCTCCACCGCCGGACCATCGAACTCACCAATAATCTGGCCGGGATCGGCGATTTCTTTATTTGCGGAAACGAACGACAGCGGGATTTTTGGCTGGGTCTGCTGACCGCCAACCGGCGCATCAATCCCCTGACCTTTGACCAGGACCCCAGTCTGCGCCGGCTCATCGACCAAGTAGGGATCGGCTTGCCGGATCGGGAGCCGGAGACCCGTCCTCTCCTCCGGGGGCTTCACCCCCTTATCCCCGCCTCGGCGCGCATCATCCTCTGGGGGGGAGGGATCTGGAACTGGCTGGACCCCCTGACGCTGATCGAGGCCTGGCCCCGGGTGTCGGCCTGTTTCCCTGAGGCCCGCCTGGTCTTTCTGGGGACCCGCCATCCCAACCCTCTGGTGCCCGTTCATGAAATGGCCCGCCGGGCCGAGCGGCGGGCCCGGGAAATCGGGGAGAAAGACAAGACTATCCTCTTTTTCGAATGGCTTTCCTACCGGGACCGGGAGTCGCTGCTCGCCGAGGCCGATATCGGCGTTACCCTCCATCCGCTCCACGTGGAGACCCGTTATTCTCTGAGGACCCGGGTCCTCGATTACATCTGGGCCAGACTGCCGATCCTGATAACCGCCGGCGACGTGACCAGCGAATGGGTCCGGGAGTACCGCCTGGGGGAAACGGTGGCCCCTTTTCAGGCCGGGGAAGTCGCCGCCGGGCTGTTACGCTTGCTGGACAAGCCCAAGGATCACTGGGCCCCCAACTTTACGCCGCTCCAGGCCCGGCTTTCCTGGCCCACGGTGGTAGAACCGCTGCGGCGCTATTGCCTGGAAGGGTCTTACGCCGTTGACCGATTGGAGCGCTCGAAAAACCCCGATCCCCTGCCCGCCCGGGAAGGGGGCGCCCTGTCCAGGGCCGCCATGATCTGGCGTCAGGAGGGTTTTCGGGCCCTGGTCTACCGCGGGTGGCGGTACCTGCAA
Source organism: Thermodesulfobacteriota bacterium (assembly GCA_025454185.1). Taxonomy (GTDB): domain Bacteria; phylum Desulfobacterota; class RBG-13-43-22; order RBG-13-43-22; family RBG-13-43-22; genus JACRCK01. Next base: position 1,468 of record JALOOY010000529.1, on the reverse strand, counting down.
GCACGTCTGGCCCGGACTTAAAAGAGTCCGGGAGCAGACGATTCAGGACAATTTTTTGAGATAATTCAGCAAAAATTGTTCTACTATCCATACACTCTTTTGCGGTAGAATTATAATTGATTGATTTTGTTTTATTATTTTTTGATCATGACTGGTATCGAATTTGCTAATGTTTTTCAGAAAAGCTCCTTTTTATGTCGATAACAAAAATAAAAATAAAAAGAGCCTCTGCCGCCATGATCCAAAAAAGCAAATTACCCCCTTTAGGTCTCCGGTCACTCTTCTTTATTCTATTTTCCTGGCTGACCGGTCTCCTGGCCGCCCCGGCGATCTGGGCGGTAACGTCGCCCAGTTTCCCGGAAGGAAAGGACTTCGCCACCCAGGTCATGCGTTCGCCCTGGATCATGTCGGATTATGCGGAGATTTCCCAATACATCAATCACAGCGGACAATTCCTTTACCTGCAAAATATCGCCATCCAGGACGGGGTCTTTTCCGCCCGATCCACCGGAACAGACGCCCAGTTCTATCCTTTGTTCCCGGGCTATTGGACGGCCATGCTGCTCGGCAAAGTCGGGCATAATTATCCCATCCCTTCCAAGACCTATAAAATGCTCTACCTGGCCATGAAGGTGAATTCAGGCCCGGCGAATCCCGCTCCCGACCAATTTCAGATCATGTGGTTCGCCGATGAGCGACAGAACGCGCCGGGAGGCGTCTGGGGCTATTCCAAGGGAATGGCCCTCTATCCGGAGGCCGGCAGCAAAACCCCGACCCCGACCTGGAAACTATATAAGATTGACCTTTCCTCCGCTCAAACCTACTGGGGAGAGACCCCCTGGGGGAGTTACCCGGCCTGGCAGGGGCTGCGCATCGACCCGACCATCCAAGCCAATGTGGACTTCCAGGTCGATTGGATCCGGCTGACCGACGGCGCCCCGGTTCCCCTCACCCTGGCCTTTCCCTGCGGCAGCGGGCCCTGCTCGGTTTGGGTCCGCCCGGCCGGGACCAACCGGGAGATCCTGATCGAAAGCGGCATATCCAGCCCCTATGCCCTGGATCTACAGGGGCTGCCGCCCGGCCATTACGAGTACCTGGTCAAGAGCGGCGCCGCCGTGATCCAAAGCGGGGGTTTCACCGTCAATGCCTCGCCGCTGGTCAACTTCCTCAAACCCGCGCCTACGGGCAGCCAAGAATACTCCCTGCTGAGCGGACACCCCTGGGACATGGCCGACGGGTCCAATGCCGAGGTGGAATGCGCCGGGCACCAATTCCGGGACGGGATGCTCCACCTGAGCACGCCCACCGGTGCCGCGCAGCCCTCAGGCTGTTATGGGGGCTGGGCCTACGGTTCTCCCGTTTCCGACCCGCGGATCAACCTGGCCACCCCGATTCCCTTCAAGGCCGGGGAATACCGTTACCTGTCTTTCCGCATGTATACGGAGGCCCCCTGGCAGAACATCGTCCA
>JALOOY010000036.1 GCA_025454185.1 Thermodesulfobacteriota bacterium | reverse complement strand
GTTGAACAGGGTGGTGACCATTTTCGTTTCCCGGGCCTCGGCGATGGTCCGGTCCAGGAATTCTTTAACGCCCCGGTAATTCAAGAAATAACGGTCGATCATGTCCTGGGCCTCCCGGGCGCCTATCCCCAGTTCCTTCGATAGACCGAAGGCGCTCATGCCGTAGATGATCCCGAAATTGATCACCTTGGCCTGGCGCCGCATGTCCGGGGTCACCTCCCCGGAGGTTAGGTTGTTCAACTCCGCCGCCGTACGGGCATGGATGTCTTCCCCGTGCTGAAAGGCCTGGACCAGGCTCGGGTCTCCGCTGTAATGGGCCATGATGCGCAGCTCGATCTGGGAATAGTCGGCCGAGAGCAGGACCCAGCCCGGATCGGCCACGAAGGCCTGGCGGATGCGGCGGCCCTCCTCGGTACGGACCGGGATGTTCTGCAGGTTGGGGTCGCTGCTGCTCAAACGCCCGGTGGCCGTCACGGTCTGGTTGAAGGAGGTGTGGAGGCGCCCAGTCTCCGGATGGATCAGCTTGGGCAGGGCGTCCACGTACGTGGATTTGAGCTTGCTCAAGGTCCGGTAGTTCCAGATTTCGGCACAGATGGGATAGCCCAAGGCCAGGTCCCGCAGGACCTCGGCGTCGGTGGAACTGTGGCTCTTGCCCTTCGTTTTTTTGGCAGCCGGAAGTCCCAGTTTTTCAAAAAGGACCCGGCTCATCTGCTGGGGGGAGTTGAGATTGAACCGTTCGCCGGCCAGGATGTAGACCTGCTCCTCAATGCGGCTCAGGCCCCCTTCCAGCTCCTGGGAGAGGTCTTCCAGGGCCTCCGTATCGATCCGGATCCCATGCCACTCCATTTCAGCCAGCACGGTGATCAGGGGCATTTCCAGGGTTTGGAACAGGTCCTCCAAACCCTCTTTTCGCAAAAGGGGGCCTAGGTGATCAGCCAGGGCCAGGGTGACTTCCGCGTCTTCGGCGGCATACTCCACGGCTCGGGCCACCGGCACCTGGCTGAAATTCAAGGCCTTGGAGCCGCTGCCGGTCACTTCCTTGTAGGTGATCATCTTTTGATTGAGGTGCTCCCAGGCGATCTGGTCCAGGCCGTGCGTCCGCCGCCCGGGATTGAGCAGGTAGGAGGCCAGCATGGTATCGAAGGCCACACCCCGGTAGTCCAGCCCATAGCGCCGCAGAACCAGCCACTCGTACTTGATGTTCTGGCCGATCTTCTCGATCCCGGCGTCCTGGATGACATCCTGCAGGTCAGCCAGCACGCGATCCCTCGGCAATTGCTCCGGGGCCCCCAGATAGGTATGCCCCACCGGGAGATAGAACCCTTCTCCCTCTTTCCAGGACAGGGCCAGGCCCACGATCTCGGCCCGCAGCGGGTCCTGCGAGGTCGTTTCCAGGTCCAATGAAACCCGGCCGGCCTTTTTAATTTCCCCGATGACCCGGTCCAGTTCCGGTTGCGCGAAGACGCCCCGATAGTCACGAGGGTTCTCGCGGGCTTCCACCACTTCCCCCAGTCCGTCCAGAAATTTTTTAAACTCCAGTTCCGTAAAAAGGGCCTTCAGTTTTTCCGGGTCCGCCGGCGCGGGTTGCAGGTCCTCCACGGTCAGGTCCAGGGGGACCCTGGTGTCGATGGTGGCCAGCTGCCGGGACAGCAGGGCCTGGTCCCGGTTCTGGTCGATTTTTTCCCTTAATCGCGGCGGCGTGAGGCGCGGCAATTCTTTCAATAGTTTTTCCAGGGTTCCATGGGCCTGGATCAGCTTCACCGCCGTCTTCTCCCCGATGCCCGGGACCCCCGGGATGTTGTCGCTGCTGTCCCCGGCCAGTCCGAAGATGTCCGGCAGCAGGGAAGGGTCGGAGCCGAATCGTTCCCGGACCGCCTGCAGATCGAAGACCTGGTCCTTTAAGGTGTCCCACATCCAGACCCTCGAAGAGACGAGCTGCATCAGGTCCTTGTCTCCGGAGATGATCACCACTTCAAAGCCCTGCTCCTCCGCCTGCCGGGCCAGGGTGCCGATCAGGTCATCGGCCTCCAGTCCTTCTTTTTCCAATATGGGGAAGCCATAAGCCTGGCTGATCTCCTTGATGTAGGGAATTTGGACCTGAAGGGCATCGGGCATGGGAGGCCGATGGGCTTTGTACTCCGCATAGATCTCGTGGCGGAAGGTGGGACCCTTGGCGTCAAACACCAGGGCCAGGTACTGGGGCTGCTGTTCTTCCAGGACCTTATTGACCATCTGGACAAATCCGTAGATGGCCTGCGTCGGCATGCCTTTTGAGTTGGAAAGGTGGGCAATGGCGTAAAAGGCCCGGTAGATATAGGAACTGCCGTCGATCAGGTAGATGACTTTCCGTTCGCTCATGGTGTTTCCTCGGAATGGATTTGGTGGACCCGCCTCATAGCCATCGGTCAGATCCGACGGACCAGTCCGATCAAAGCCATCAAATTCCGGTCCCGTTGCCGGATGGCCCGGACTTTTTTCTCTTCAGGCCAGTCGAACCAACCCTGCCCGGTCTTGACCCCCAGATGGCCGGCCTCGACTTTTTCGAACAGCTTGGCCGACGGGTTCATGTCGTTGCACAGATAAGGCAGGAGGTATTTCTGGACTTGCCAGGTAATGTCCAGCCCCCCCCAGTCGGACCGTTCCAGGGGCCCCATCAGGGCCAGACGCAGGCCGAAGCCGAACTTGACCACCTTGTCCACCTCTTCCGGCGCCGCGATCCCCTGATCCACCAGGCACATGGCTTCCCGCTGCAGGGCATGCTGCATGCGGTTGCCCACGAAACCGGGCACATCCTTTAGAACCCGGATCGGCTCCTTGCCCAGATCGGCCAGGAGGGAGACGACCTGCTCGAAGACCGTATCGGAAGTGGCCTGGCCTTTGATTACCTCTACACAGGGCAGGATGTGGGGCGGGTTCCAGAAATGAGTGCCGAGAAATCGTTGGGGGTGGAGCAGGTCTCGGCCGAGGGCGGTGATGCTCAGGGCCGAGGTGTTGGAACAGAGGATGGTCTCCGGGCTGATCAGGCCTTCCAACGCGGAAAAGAGCGAACGTTTCCGATCCAGATCCTCACTGATCGTCTCCATGATCAGGTCGGCGCTCTGAACGGTCCCAGCCAGGTCCTCGGTCAAAACAATATTGTTCAGGGCGCTATCGGCGGCCGCTGGGATAAGCCAGCCGGCTTCCACAAAAAGCTTCAGGTTGCTGTGGATGCGGTCCGGGACGGTTTCCAGGACCTCTGGGCGCGAGTCATGAATATGGACCTTCCAGCCCTTGACGGCAAAGCACTGGGCGATGCCGTGGCCCATGGTCCCGGCGCCGATAATGGCGATGTCCTGCATATGGTCTCCCGGGGTTTGGTGGTTCCGCTTCGCTTGATCCACCCTACCTTGGCTATATTAGACGAACATCGAACGTCGAATTAAAGAAAAAGGAACCTGGGTTCTCGAATAATCTTAGTCTCCCCGTCGGAGATTTAACATTCTTCTCGCCTCTTCACAGGAGGCGACTTCCCGGTCCAGCAACCCCGCCAGGGCCACGGTCCGTTCCACGAAGCGGGCGTTGGAATCGGCCTTCACCCCGCGGCTCAAATACAGGTTATCCTCAAAGCCGACCCGGACATGACCGCCCAAAATCAGGGCGTGGGTGGTCAAGGGGAGTTGCCGGGATCCCACGCCGAGTACGGACCACAGGCACTTCTCCGGCAGCCGCGCTTTCATGGCCAGCAGCCCTTCCAGGTCGCCGTGAATCCCCCAGGGAACTCCCAGACAGACCTGAAACCAGGGCGGATCATCCAGGAGACCCCGATTGATCAGATCGACGGCCTGGCGCACGTGCCCCAGGTCGAAGACTTCCAGTTCGGGTTTCACGCCGGCCTGGCGCATCTCGACCGCCGCCGTTTCCACCCAATCCGGTGCATTGGCAAAGACACGGCCGTCTCGAAAATTGAGGCTGCCCACGTCCAGGGAGCAAAGGTCCGGTTTCAATTCCAGAGGCCGGAGGCGGCGCCGGCCCGCATCAGGCCCTTCCAGGTTGAAGCCACTGGTGGTCAGGTTGATCAGCACGTCGCTCTCGGCCCGAATCCGTTCCACCGTCTCGGCAAAGAGTTCCTGCGCGAAGGCCGGCTGGCCGGTCCGGGGATCGCGGACATGGATATGCACGATGGCGGCCCCGGCCCGCCAGGCGCGCAGGGCCTCGGCTGCGATCTCCTCCGGGCTGTAGGGGACGGCCGGGTTCTGCTCCTTGGTGGGGGCGGCCCCGGTCAGCGCGGCGGTGATGATTAAATTTTCCACCGACCTACCCCGTCTTTACCATCGGAACCCGGCTTCGTTGGGCCGCCGCCTTTAAATTCTTATCCAAGGTGGCCAGGGCCAATCCTTTACGCATCGCCAGGTCCAGATAAGAGGCATCGTAGCTGGAAATTCGGTGTTCCCGGGCCAGGGCCAATATTTCCTTAAACATCCTTTCCGGCGGTTCCTGTTCAACCACAATCGGCAGGTCTGACAGCAGCGACAGAAAACGAGCCGTGCCGGCTTCGTTTAGTCTTTGGCGACGCTCAGCCACCAGCAATACATTCCCAATTTCCAGAGGCCAGATGGCCGGCACAAATGCTGTGGCCCTAACCAGCGAATCCAGAATAAAATCTGTCAGCGGGTTGGTTTCGTCCTGGAAACACCAGGACATGACAACCGAGGTATCGACTACAAAATCCCGGCCCATCTACCGCCGCCCTTCAGCAATCATTTGGCGGAGCGGAAGACCTTTAAGGCGGTTGTGTTCCCGAAATTTCCGCAAGTTTGCTATGGTCTGGTTAAGGTCCGCCTTGCGGAGGGGAGCGGGGGGTTGTAGCACGGCCACGGGCACGCCGTGTTTGGTTATGGTAATCCGTTCCCCCCGGGACACTCGCTCCAGCAGTTGGGGCAGATGCGTTTTAGCCTCGTAGGCACCGATGGTTTCCATGATTCGACCTCTTTTAAAAAATAGACTGGTATAAGACCAGTCTAAATAAATCAAGCCCGTCGGTCAACGAAAAATTATTGCTTCCGGATCAGGGGCAAATAAATGACCTAATCCTTACCTTTTTCCTTCTGATCCGGAACGCTTTGATCGCCAGGACCCGGCCGGCCAAGCCCGCCGATTTCGCCTCCGGCCCGGTTCATCGCCCGGGCCAGGTCGGGGTAGAGTTTCTCGAGACAGGAAGGGCAGAAACCGTGGCTGAAATCGGCGTCGGAGTGCTTCCGGATATACTCCTCGATCTGGTTCCAGTAGCCCTGGTCGTCGCGAATCTTTTTACAGGAAGCACAGATGGGCAGCAGGCCGCTGAGATGCTTGACTTGGGACACGGCCTTTTGGTGATCCAAGGCCAATCTCTCCCGTTCTTCGGCCGCTTCCATTTCCTTGGAGACTTCGATCAGACACCCCAGGGCCAGGCTGGTTTGATCCTGAGGATATATTTCGATCTCGGCCTGGTCTTTCAGCCAGATGGTCCGCCCCTCCGCCAGAACGAGTTTGTAAACCGCCTCGGTCATTCCGGTCTTCTTGACCTCCGCGCGCAATTGTTTTCGGAAGCTGGCCAGCTCCGGCTGCTGGAGGACCTCTTTTTTAATCCCCGCCGTTTTTCCCTGATACTTATAAACACGCCGCTCGACCACGCTGGTGCGAAACACTTCGGCGGCCTGGGCCGGTTCACATCCCAGCAGCTCGGCCAGTCTTCCGGCGGCGAATTCGTACCAGATAATGCGGTCTTTTTCATGCCAGGCCGCTATATAACAGATGGCCGGGTGTTCCAGGGCCTCGAGACCGCGGCTGGCGGTTACGCAGACGGCCACCCGCTCCTTGAGGGGCGGACTGTAAAGGCCGGTGAGTATCTTACCGTAATAGGTCGGATCGTTTTTCCAATCCATGGACCTCGTTATCCCCAGTGAATTTGCTGCGGTCCCCGGGAAATCCGGGGCCCCGGGTGATCGTCCGGAAATACCGGGGAGCAGTCACCCGGATTTCAAGTGCCTCCCGATGTTAGGGCAAGGTTATGGCCGCGTCAATGCAGAATTGATCGGCGAAAAACCTGACGGGGCTCCGGGCCGGGGGATCGAATCGGCTTGAACCTTCAAAAAGCGGGGGCAGTAAGATACGGCCGTTGGCTGATGGCGGCTAAGGCTGCCGGATTTTCCGAAAGGTCATTCTCGGGCGGCCGGGCAGGGTCAGGGAAATGGCATCTCCCTGGAGTTGGCCGACGATGACGCCTCCACCCTTGGTATTGATCCTGAGTTCAGACCCCTTGAGATACCAGGAAAATGGTATTTCCTCCCCGCCGGTCTTCCAGGCCCCGTCGCCATTGGGCTGGAGCTCCAGGATGGTTTCGACCTGACCGGAGGGGTCCTTTCCCTCGGCCTGGTAGGTGCCGGCTACCCGATTTTTGACGCCGCAGCCGGCCAGGAGAAAAAGGATCAGGGCGCACAGCAGCGCCGGCCGCCAGGAAAGCAGAATGAAACGGGGAATGGTGCTCATGGGCCCCCCCTAAGATGATGCCGGTCTAGACGGGATGGTGATTTTTGACGGGTCTGTCCGCCCCCCCCGGTGAAACATGAAAATCCGGACAAAATAGTAGATATGGACCGCAAAAAGCAAAAAAACCAGATTTTCCAAGATCTTTTTCCAACTGATGGGTTCCCCTACGGTGTCGTAACACCCGCAGCTTATGGGGGCGCCCCAGTAGATGTTGATCAGGACCATGACATTGAACATAATCAGCAGCATGCCGATCAGAACTACGGCGGCCCGGGAGGAAAAACCGATGACCAGAAACAGGCCGCAGACGAACTCCAGCCAGGGGAGAAGCACCGCCACAGGATGGATCAGCCAGTGGGGTACGAGCCGGTAGTTGGCTGTCGCCTCGGCAAACTGGGCCGGATAGGGTATTTTGCTCATGCTGGCATAGATAAAAAATCCTCCCAGGGCCAGCCGGAACGCAAAGGCCAGATATTTGCTCGTCAGCAGCTTTTTGAGGTGCGATCCCGTCATTCCTTCACCTTTTCGGCCGTCGGGTAACCCAGGCGTTCCCAGGTCGTCAGACCTCCTTCCAGGATAAGGAGCCGCTCGTACCCGCGGAGGAGCAGCTTGTCGGCCAGTTCCCGGTCGTACGGCTTGCTGACCGAATTCCCGTAGATAATGATTTTTCTTTCCTTGTCTATCTTGGCGAAGGTCATCAGGTAGACGATGTCAAACAGGGACAGGGGGACATTCACCGCCCCCCGGATGTGGCGCTGCTGATAAAAGCCGGCGGGGCGGGCATCCAGAAATATGGCCTCCCCCTTGCGTAACTCCTCCAGGGCCGCCGCCGGGCCGATGGCCGGGACGGCGTTCCGGTCGGGGGCCTCGGGAAAGAAGGAGATGCCGTTGGGATTGGAAAAATTGAAAATGATTGCCAGGACCACGCTGACGGCCACTACCAGAAAATAGTCGAACCAGGTGGTCCGCAGGGATTTCTGCACTTCCCGGGCCTGCAGCTCCAGACGTTTTTCGTCGCTGAACAGATAACGCCGCATTTCTTTGGCAAACATCCTGGAAATTTCAGGAAATTCGCCCATGATCCGCTCGAGCTGCTCCTTGGGCAGGACCAGCAGGTGGGTCTCCCCCAGGGCCTCCACGTCGGCCGACCGGGGCTCGCCGGAAAGAAGCGCCATTTCTCCAAAGGTCTCTCCCGGCCCCTTGATGGATATATCCAGGTTCAGCCCCTCTTTATTGCGCCGAAAGACCCGCACGGACCCGGAACGGATGATGTACAGGTAGTCCCCGGGGTCCCCCTCCCGGACGATGATCGTCCTGCGGGAGGCCACCCGCAGCTCGACCGCCGCGGCGATGGCCTCCAGGGCCTCCGGGGACAGATCTTTGAAAACCGGGCTCTGGGTCAGGACGGCCACCCCGGTTTCCTTTATGGACAACGTGTACGGCATGGAACGCGACCCGGCTTTTGGAGGTTATTGGGCCTTGTAGTGTTTCCTTATTTCGATCACAAAGGCGTCAAAGTTCCCGATGAAACCGGCGTGGCTCATCAGAATTTTTCCCTTCCTGTCCAGCAGGATGGTGTGGGGAACATTTTGGAGGTTGACTTTTTTCTGCACCTCTTTCTTAGGGTCGGTCAACAGGGGAAATTCCACTTTGAAGGCCTTGACATACGCCGGCAGGTCTTCCGGCTGGGTCCCGATCCCGATGCCGATCATTTTGAAGTCTTTGCCCAGGTTCTTGTCTTCCTTGAATAACTGGTAGACCCGATTGAGCACTGGGGCGTTTTTTTGACAAACCGGGCAGAAGACATCGAAGAATTCCACCAGGGTCAACTTGGCCTGGACCTGGGCCAACGAAAACTGCTTTTCGTCAGCCACGCCAAGATACGCTTTTACCTGGGGCGCATTAGGACCTTTAAGGGTTATTTCCGGCAACTTACTGCCCGGCGGCAGGATTTCCGCGGCGTAGGTGGGGGAGCAAAACAAGCCGATCAGCAGCCCGAGAACCAGGCTCACAGCAACGCCAAACCGTTTCAACTTCATCGCAGCGCCTCCCTAAACCCATTCAAGTTTTTTTAATAAAAAAGCCTCCCGGGGTTTTAACCCCCGAAGGCCTCCAGGCAGAATCCGGTGCAACATTTCATTTCCCGATCCCCTTCGCCGTTCAGATCAGTGGGCCGGTTCAAATGGATTTATAGTGAATTCCGAATAAGGATTATTGAACCTCATCTCTCAGGCGATTGTCAACAG
>JALOOY010000528.1 GCA_025454185.1 Thermodesulfobacteriota bacterium | reverse complement strand
CCTTCTCCGGAATATGGCGCAAGAGGGCGGCGTTGGCCAGGAAATCGTAAATGACCACTTCCGCCTCGGCCAGCAGCCGTTGTCCTTTGAGCGTCAACAACTCCGGATCGCCCGGACCCGCCCCCACCAGATAGACTTTACCGTTCATGGGCTTCTTTCCTTGTCTTAGGGTTGGCCTGAAAGGCCCTGGAAGCCATAGGCCTTCTCCAGGATTTCCCGGCCGCCCCTTTGCAGGAGCCTATCAGCCAGGGCCGTGCCCAAGGCCTCAGGCTGGCTCACCGGGCCGGACCGTTCTTCCCGGTAGAGGACCTCCCCTTCCAGTCCGGCGATCAATCCCGTTAAAATCAGCCGGTCCCCGACCATCCGGGCCTGTCCAGCCAAAGGAACCTGACAGCCTCCTTCCAGCCTTTTCAGAAAAGCCCGCTCCGCCCGGGTGCAGAGGGCCGTCGGTTCGTGGTGCAGAAAGGCTATCGCGGCGGCAGTGCCGGGATCGGGGTCCCTGATTTCCAGGGCCAGGGCGCCCTGGCCTACGGCCGGCAGGGAAAAATCGGTTTCCAGATAGTGCCGGATCAGCTCCCCCTGACCCAGACGGTGCAAGCCGGCGGCGGCCAGGACAATTCCGTCCAGACCCTGGGAGTCCATTTTCCTGATGCGCGTATCCAGATTGCCCCGCAGGGAGATTATCTCCAGGTCCGGGCGCCGGAAAAGGATCTGGGCCTTGCGGCGGAGACTGCTGGTGCCGATCTTGGCTTGGGGGGGTACTTCCTCCAAGCGCCGGTGTTTACTCGAAAGAAAGACATCCCGCGGGTCTTCCCGCTCCGGGACGGCGCCGATTTTTAGACCGGCAGGGAGATCGCCGGGCATGTCCTTCAGGCTGTGGACCGCCAGGTCCACGGTATGGTTCAGCAGGGCCTCTTCGATTTCCTTGACGAAAAGCCCCTTGCCTCCCACCTGAGATAGAGGGACATCCTGGATTTTATCACCCTGGGTCTTGATGATCACCAGCTCCACCCGCAGCCGCGGGTGCCGTTCCGTCAGGCGGTCCTGCACCCAGGTGGCCTGCCGCAGAGCCAGGGGGCTTCCCCGGGTGCCGATGTGCAAAGTGGAATTGTTCATAGGGGCAGGGCAGTGAGGTCGGTACTTTTCAGGGCAGCAAACCGTCTAAAGGGTCCCGGGCCTCAATGGCATCCGGAACAATTGTGGGAAGTACACCCGCCGCAACTGGAGGCCGAACCGGTACCCACAAAGCGCTCCGCGCCTTTGAAAGCGAAGCGGGACATCTTTCTTTCCAGATTTTCGCGGCTGCAGCGGGGACAGCAGATTTTTTCGGAGGACCGGATGACCAGGGTTTCAAAATCGTGCCCGCAATCCTGACTGATATATTCATAGATAGGCATAAAACGGCTCCTTTTTAAATTAAGTACAAAAACAATAATCAATAATTGATGGACTCGCAAAAAACCGTCATTGCGAGCGAAGCGAAGCAATTCCCCCGCTGTAACTATCTGATTCCTGGGGATTGCTTCGTCGTTTCCCGCCTCGCAATGACTCCCTTGCGGACTTTTTACGAGATTATCAACCGTAACAATTAATTATTGTTTTAAAATATTAATCACTTTAGATCGTTTTTCAAGTCGGTTGCGGGTTCCCCCCCCCAGCCCTCCAGCAGGGCTGCCGCCAGCAGGGGGATCATCAACTCGTGATGGCCGATCAAATAATAGCCCCGGCCCCCTTCCAGGGTGGGGCGGCGGACCACGTTCGTCGCCGGGCGGTAATGGCGGATGAAATCGAAATTGACCGTGGTGATTTTTTTCAGGGGCCACCCCAGGTTGCGGACCAGGGTTACCGCTTTCAGAAAGATTTCCGGCAGGATGACGGCCGAACCGATATTCAGGAAAACGCCCCCCTCCAGGGTTTGGACTACGGAGCAGAAGGTCTGAAAGTCACGGTAGGTGGCCCGTCCGGTGGCCTCCGGGTCCAGGGAAGGATGGAGATGGATGATATCGGTGCCGATAGCCACATGTACCGTGGCGGGAATGCCCTCCCGGGCCGCCGTAGCCAGCAGGCTGGCCTCCAGGTGGGGGAAGCCTGCCGTCAGCAGGGCTTCGCCCACGGCCCTTCCGAGTCCCAGTCCCCGGGAGGCCCCCCGGCTGACGGCCTGGTTTAGAAATTCCGCGGTTTCCCTAGCCATACCGAAGGTGCCGCCCCCCAATTCCTGGTCCACGTCTTCGGAAGTCCGCCCCACCATGGCCAGCTCGCTATCGTGGACTACGCCGGCCCCGTTCAGGGACAAGGCGGTTACCAGGCCTCTTTTCATCAGATCGATCAGGAGGGGGCTTAGGCCCACCTTGATGAGGTGGGCGCCCATGGCCCAGTGAATGGTCTTTCCGTTACTGCGGGCCGCCAAAATGGCCCCGGCTACGGCCCGCAGGTCCTGGGCGGCCAGAATCGAGGGCAGGCTGTCCAGAAAATCGCGCAAGCCCCCCCCCGCCTGCCAGGCCCGGGCAAAATCTTCTTTCCTGACCTTGCTGGACCGATCATTCAGGGAGTAA
>JALOOY010000527.1 GCA_025454185.1 Thermodesulfobacteriota bacterium | reverse complement strand
TTATGGGACTCATGATCGTGATCCTCTGGAATAGTTGCTGGCTTTTGACTTTCGTCAATCAGGGTCTTATTTTACTTGCATAACAGAAAAAAGGATATTTTCCATGTATCATCAATTCCTGCGCCGTGAAGAAGAAATCCCCCGCTGCCCCTTCTGCCGAGAGCCATTCAGGCGCCCCCCCGCCTCCCAACCCAGGGAAGAAGGCAATTTTTACAAGTGGACCTGTTCCTGCCGGGCCGTGGGCGTCTTCGATTCCACCGGAAGCAACCTGGGGGAAGCCCTGCTGGAGGCCCTGGTCCTGGCCAGCGGAAACGACTGGGACCAGGCCCTGATGCTGGAAGAGAATAAAGACTACCAGATCAAGCACCTGGAAGGCTACTCGCCACAGGAACACCGGGTCCGCGGTGGCCGTTTCACGTACAAGAGCGGCCGGGGCGCCTTCATCTTTATCAAACTAGCCAAAAATTTTTAAAAATTTTTGGCTTAAGAAAAAAAGAAATGGGTCTGAATAACGGTAAAGGTTATTTCTCCCGGTCAGTTTGTGCCTCCTGCAACTTCCGGGCGTACCAGACGGCGAATTCATACATGGCGCGGTATTTTTCATCGTCATTGATCAATCCCAGGCAGATTTCCCAGACCCCTTTTCCATAATCGTTGCTGTATTCGACGGCGGGGCATTCCACCAGAAAGGCCTTGGCCAATTGCACGGCCGTCCCCTTCAATTTTCCCTCCCGCAGATCGATGGGATCTTTGGGCTCCTGAAAGGGATCCCATTTCTGATACCCCTTTTTCAAGACAAACTTCTGTTGCCGGGGGGACATCTGGTCGAAGATGGCCTTCTTTTTCTCTTCGGCCTCAGGCGGTAGCGACCGCATCCTGGAAACTCCTCTTGGCTAAGAGCCGGAAAAATTCTTCATTGAAATCCGTCATCAGGGCCTCGGAGACCGGCATTACCATGCCCTGCAGCCTCTGATCGGGGTCTTCCACTCCGGCCTCCTGCAGCAAATCCCGGGACAGCTCAAAAAGTCCCTCGTTGACCCGGTCCAGGTTCACGGTGGGGTAGCTCAAACCGGACTCGAAGCCGCTCAGGCCGCAAATCCGCGGGGAGCCCTGAATGGCGGCGGGAATTCCGTATATGCGGCAGGTAAGGGGCCGAAACATATAGCCGTCACAGCCGTCGTCGGCATTCAACAGGGGGCAGCGGACCCGTTGCTCCGCCAGGTACTGGAGCAAGGTCTGGTCGTCTTTTCCTTCCCGCAGCCGCAGCCGCTGCAGCTTGTGTTTGATCTGGTAGAATTGCCTATCCGCCGTTTCCGCCCGCTCGAAGATTCTTTCCCGGAGAGGTTCCGCCAGTTCCCAGTGGAAATGGGCATTTACATAAAAAGCCTCCACCAGGGTCAGGTCGAAGACGGCAAAGCAACAATCCGAACATCCCTGCCGGCAACGAACCTCCTCGGGGTGGGCGGCGTGGACCCGGCCCACAGCCTGGTCCACCTTGCGGACCAGGGCCTCATATTTTTCAAAAACAGTCTGGTAGTCGAACATAAATAGGTCTTTCGATCATCGGACCGATCGGTCGGATCCGACGGATCGGTCCGATGATTAGGATTGCTGCTTTCCGGAAGGCTGCTCCAACTGGACCGTCAGCCTTTCCAGATTGTCCCGGGCGAAATCGAGGGCCGGGTCCAGGTCCAGGGCGATCCGGTAGCAATGGATGGCCTCCTGGATATGGCCCAGCTCCCGCAGGTTGGACCCGATATTGGCATAGTCGATGCCGGACCCGGGGTCGATCTCGATGGCCCGTTCAAAGGCCGCGATGGCCTGGTGGTGCTCCTTCAGTTTGAAGTAGCAGAACCCCAGCGCGTTATGAATCTCTTTTTGGGCCTCATTGAAGGACCGGGCCCGCTTCAGGGTCTCGATGGCCTCCGGGTATTCACCCAGGTCTTTCAGACAGACCCCGATGTGGCAGTGGATGCTGCTCAAATCCACCTCCCGGGGCTGCTCGCTCAGGGCCTGCCGGAAATAGCGCAAAGCCTCTTCCGGCCGCTCGGCCCGTTCCAGGGCAAAGCCCAGGAAAAAATTCACCTCGTAGCGGTCCGGGAAGACCTGCCGGATTTTTTGCAGCTCCCGGACGGCCTCTTCAGGGTCGTCCATCATGGAAACCAGTTTGGCCAGGTGAAAGAGCACCCCCGTATGCCGGGTCCGGTCCCGGAAATGGGCCCCGGGAATGATGGTGTAGACGGCCGGTATCCCGAGAGCGGGATGGGTGGTGGAGACGACATAGACCTCCAGCCCGACCCGCTCCAGGGCCCGTACGCAGCCCTCGATCTCCAAGCGGATATTGTCACTGGCCAGATTGGGCAGGTTTTTGATGGAGACGGTTTCCGGAGCGTTCATGACGTATTGGGCCTCTTCCAGCCGCTGGTATTTGGGCAGGGTGGGCCGGTACTGGGTGCGGTTGATGAGGTCCCCGGCCAGTTGGGCGATTTCGGTCACGGCCCGGATCAGGGATTTTTCCGGGTTGGCCGTGGTCCCCGCCGTAAAAACGATCTCGCTCTT
>JALOOY010000526.1 GCA_025454185.1 Thermodesulfobacteriota bacterium | reverse complement strand
CAACCCGGAAATCCTGAAGCGCCTGCCGCCGGAGGCCGAGCGCCATGATTCCGCCGAAATGGACCTGCCGCAGATCATCGCAGTCATGGAACAGGGCCGGTCCCAAGACATCGACGTAGTGCGCCTCCATTCCGGGGACCCCTCCATCTACGGCGCCATCCGGGAACAGATGAACGAACTGGACCGCCTCGGCATCACCTACGAAGTGGTGCCGGGGGTCAGTTCCTTCCAGGCGGCCGCCGCGGCCCTGCCGGCGGAACTGACCGCCCCGGAGATCTCCCAGACCATCATCCTGACCCGGGCCGCGGGCCGCACCCCGGTCCCCCCCGAACAGGAGCTGAGCGAACTGGGCCGCACCCGGGCCACCCTCTGCCTCTTCCTGTCCGTGGACCAGTTGGAACGGATCTGCGCCGTGCTGATCCCCCATTACGGTGCGGACTGCCCCGCGGCCGTGATCTATCGGGCCTCCTGGCCGGATCAGCAGATTATCCGCGGCACCCTGGGCGACCTGGCCGGGCAGGTCCGGGCCGCGGGCATCAAAAAGACCGCCCAGATCCTGGTCGGGCGGGCCCTCTCCCGGGACATCCCGGCCTCCAAGCTCTACGACCGCGAATTTTCCCACGGCTATCGACAGGGCCGCAGCGAATGAAGGTGGCCCTGATCAGCCTTTCCAGGGAGGGCGCCCGACTTTTGCTGCGTCTGCAGCCCCATTTCCACGGTGCCCCAATTTTTCTTCATGAGAACGTTGAAGCCGATCTTCCGGGAAAACGGTTCGGGCAGGTCCTCCTGCTGGTCAAGGAGCTCTTTGATCGCTATCAGGGAATGGTTCTGGTCATGCCCACGGGCGTGGCCGTGCGGGCCGTGGCCCCCCTGATCAGACACAAGACCAAAGACCCGGCCGTGGTGGTGGTCGACGCCGGGGGACGCTATGCCATCAGCCTGTTGAGCGGCCATGAAGGCGGGGCCAACGATCTGGCCGTGGCCGTGGGCAACATCCTCGGCGCGGAACCGGTGGTCACCACCACCACCGAGGCCCTGAAGCAGGTGATCGTCGGGGTCGGTTGCCGCAAGGGGGTGGCGGCCGAGAAAATTTTACAGGCCATAGATTCCGCTCTGGCCGAAACCGCGATTAAAAAAGAAGAGATCCGCTGGCTGGCCTCGGCGGACGTGAAGGCCGGCGAGACCGGATTGATCGAGGCGGCCCGAACCCTGGGCGTGCCGCTGCGCCTGGTGGACGGGGAGGAAATCCGCCTTTCCGTCAAGCCTTTCGCCCATTCCGAATTCGTCCAAAAGAAAGTGAACGTGCCGGCCGTCGCCGAAGCGGCGGCGCTGCTGGCCGGAAGGAGGACCCGATTAATACTGCCCAAGAAAATCTTCCAGGGGGTGACCGTGGCCCTGGCCCGGGAAAACTTTTTGTGGTCGGCATCGGCCCCGGAGGACCGTTAGACCGGACCCGCCGGGCCGAACAGGCCATCGCCGCCAGCGGGGTCATCGTGGGCTACGCCCGCTACCTGGAGCTGATCGCCGACCTGACCTCCAATAAAAAGCTGGTTTCTTCCGGCATGCGCCAGGAGACCGAACGGTGCCGAAAGGCCTTGGAGCTGGCCCGCTCCGGCGAGACCGTGGCCCTCATCTCCTCGGGTGACTCCGGCATCTACGGCATGGCCGGCCTGGCCCTGGAATTGAACGCCGCCGAAAATTTTGCCGTTCCCGTCGAGATCGTGCCCGGATTGACCGCCGGCGCCGCCGCCGCGGCCCGCCTGGGTGCGCCCCTGATGCTCGATTACGCCACCATCAGCCTGAGCGACCTGCTGGTACCCTGGGAGACCATCCGCCGGCGCCTGGAGGCCGTGGCGAGCGCCGACCTGGTGACGGTGCTCTACAATCCCCGGAGCAAGAAGCGGGTCAAGCAGTTGGACGAGGCCATCGCCATCTTCGCCCGCCACCGCCCCGGAGCGACCCCGGTGGGGATCGGGACCGCCGTGGGTACCGCGGAGGAACAAATCATCCTCACCGACCTGGACCACGTTTTGAGCCAGGAAATCGGCATGCGCAGCCTGGTCATCATCGGCAACCGTTCCTCCAAAAAGCTGTTAAACCGGTTCATCACCCCCCGGGGGTATAACCTTCAAGGAGAAAGGCTCAAGGATAAAGGATAAAGGAAAGGCCGATCGTTTGCGCAGCGACAGCGTCCCTTGCTTTTTCTCCCGCCTTCGGCGGGACGAAAAAGCAAAAATGAAATTCTTTGCGTCCTTGGCGTCTTTGCGGTGAAACAGTTTTTCTACCCCATGCCCACCACTATCCTACTCTTAGGCGGCACCAGCGAAACCGCCCCCCTGGCCGAGTCCCTGGCCGAACAGGGTTTCTCGGTGCTGGTTTCCACGGCGACCGCCGTTCCCCTGAACATCGGTCGCCATCCCGGGATCCGGCACAGGTCTGGCCCGCTGGATAAAGATCAGCTTGCCGTTCTGTTCCGAACCGAAGGCATTCGGGCCGTCCTGAACGCCACTCACCCGTACGCGGAGCTTATCGGCGCTCAGGCTCGCGCCATCTGCCGGGAGATGG
>JALOOY010000525.1 GCA_025454185.1 Thermodesulfobacteriota bacterium | reverse complement strand
AATTACCCCGGCTTCCCCCAGGGAGTACCCGGGGCCCAATTGATGATGAGCTGGGTCATGCAGGTGGATTTATTGGGGGTGGAACGGCTCCTGCAGGATGTGGTTCGTGTTTCTCTGAATGACCGGGAGAAAATCGTGGCTACTCCGGAAGAGGAGTTCGCTGCCCCGGCCCTGATCATCGCCACCGGCTCTTCACCGATCAATATGGATGTGCCCGGCGAGAAGGAATACCGGAACCGGGGCATCTATTATTGCGCCCATTGCGACGCCCCGGTATTTCAGGCCATGAAAAAAACCAAGGCCTCGGTCATCGGCGGGGGGAACTCCGCCCTCCACACGGCCTTGTATGTTTCCCGCTATGCCGATGAGGTAACGGTGATTTATCGGGGGGCCAGGCTGCGCGCGGAACAGGCGGTCCAGGAAGCGGTTAAAATGAACCCCAAGATTTCCGTGCATTTGAACCAGGAGGTGGCGGGGGTTGAAGGGGACGATCAGCAGGTCCAGGCCCTTCGTCTACAGAATCGGGAATCCGGGGAAAAGGGGGTACTGAAAACCGACGGTGTATTCGTGGGGATCGGCATGAAACCCAATTCCGAAATCTTCGACGGGCTTTTGGATTTGAACGAAGAAGGATTCATCCGGGTCAACGCCCGGATGGAAACCTCGGTCCCCGGGATCTACGGTGCCGGCGATGTGATCGACAAAACACTGCGGCAGATCGTCACGGCCGCCGGTGACGGCGCCGTGGCGGCGGATACGGCCATCAAGTATATTGAAGGGACCGCGCGTTAATCGTAAAAGGGATCCAACTGCGATCGGCGATCACGAACCATAGACACCACAGCCCTGCGTTTCGCGGGGCTGTGCCACAACTTCGATATTCGATGTTGGACGTTCGATGTTCATTTATTTTCGCACTAAACTCTCATGCTCGGAGCGAGCCCCCACGAAGCATAAAAATAATGGTTCGTTAGCACAGGTAGTCATTCCGGCGAAGGCCGGAATCCAGGTAGTGAAGGTCCTGCGTTACCTGGATGCCGGATCGAGTCCGGCATGACGACCCAAAGCAGGACCTAAGGGCCACAATAAAGTTTATTTTCGTACTAAGCTCCTCCGGAGCCCGCCTTGGTGGCTCAGGTAAAGGGCGAACCCGGCGGAGGACCGCTCACCGTTTCCAGGGTGGCCAATCCGGGGGCCGGTTTCAATTCTACCGGCGGTTGGGGGGTCAGGGAATCCAGTGCCCGCTGCTGAAGCATTTGAATCTTTGTGGCCCCCACGGTCATGGCGATGGCCATGGCCTCCTGGATCTCTTCTTCGCTGGCGCCCAAATCCCTTGCGACCGCAAGGCAGTAAGCCGTTCAGGGCTCGCAGCCGGCCCCCAGGGAAGCCCCCAGGGCGACCAGGTGCTTCATCTTGCGGTCCAGTGCCCCGTCGGCATACGCCATTTCAAAAAACTCCCGGTATTTTTTCAATCCGTCCTCGACCGACATGGCCTTTTCTCCTATGCCCTTTTTCGCCCGGAACATTGTCCCTTTGGTTACCGCGGAACTGTTGAACCCGGTGTCCCCGGCCATCTCCGCCCCGCCAAAGCCCGCCTCCTTCATCAAAGCCAGGAAATCCATTCCCGGTATGGCCCCGCCTTCTCAGCGAAACCAACTGTCGATCCGCTCCGGGGTGCTTTTGGTCAGGGTCCCGGTCAGGATCTGATCGGCGATCAGGAGCCGGCCCCCCGGTTTCAATACCCGGCAGGCCTCCTGCAGCATCCGGCCCTTGCCGGGGATCAAATTGAACACGCCGTTGGAGAGGACTACGTCGAAGCTCCCATCTTCAAAAAGGAGATCCTCTCCCGAAAATTCCTGAAAGACCACGTTGGCAAAATCGGTCTGCCGCAGATTTTCATTGGCCCGGGTCACCATTTCCGGGGACAGATCCAGGCCGACCACCTTGCCGCCCGGCCCGACCATCCTGGCGGCCACCAGGCTGTCCAGCCCCCCGCCGCTGCCGATGTCGAGGACGGCATCCCCGGGATTCAGGGGCCCCAGGGAGAAAGGGTTCCCCACGCCGCAAAAAGAATCCAAGACACTGGACGGCAGGGTTTTCAGGATCTCCGGGTCATAGCTCAGGGCCTCCAGACCGGCCCGCCCGGTAGGGTATTTGAACAAACCCTCCGGACCGGCGGCCACCTTGGCGTACTTTTCCCGGATGCCGCTTTCTATTTTTTTCTTGTCTTCCGGGGCCAGCAGCAGTTCCATGTCAGCCTCCCCTTGTCTCTTTCCAGGCCCGGTGCACGGCCTCACTCAGTTCGCCCATTTCCGGGATGTTGTCGAAGGCGATCCTTTCGTTGATGACAATCGAGGGGACCGCCGGTTTCCTGCCGCAGAGGCGGGTCAGCGCTTCATGGCGCTGCCATCCTTCCCGAGATCCCATGTCGACCACTTCCCAAGTCAACACGCCGGGTTCAAATTCCGGCGCTATTTCTTCCAGAACGGCCAGGGCCAGGTCGCAGAGCATACAGCCCTTTTTCTTGGCCACAATCTCCACAGACACTTTTTGGTTCATCAAAAA
>JALOOY010000524.1 GCA_025454185.1 Thermodesulfobacteriota bacterium | reverse complement strand
CTTTTTGAGGAGGTCGGCCGCAGGGACCTCGGCCTTTTCCGCGGACTGGAGCAGGGCTTCCCCTTTTGCGGTGAGCGCCTGGACCAAGTAGACGTCCCCCAGATCGGTCAGCAGCAGGTCCAGTCCTTCGGGATGGAAGGGGCCGCCGCCCACCGAGGTGCAGAAACAGGTGGAACAGGGCTGGTTGCAGCCCAGGCCGACCAGGGTGAGGGTTTCCCGGCCGTGGCGCCACCAGGGATCCGTATATTCCGCATTGATAAAATTTATTTCTACCAGCTTGAGGGCCTGGGCGTCACAGGGGCGAACCCCCAGCAGCAGACGGGGCGTGTCATCCCAGGGGGTCTCCTTCAGGATATGGGCCTCCGGATCGGCCGGATCCAGACTGAACTGAAACATCCTTTCCGAGGGGGGCTGGACCAGTTCTTTCGGCGAAAGACGGGTATTCTGGAAAGTGAGGTCCGGTTCTTGCTCTTCGCCCAGGACGACGAAGTTGAACTGTTCCCCCTGCCGAACCGGACCGATCAGTCGAAACTGCTGCCGGAGGCGGCTCAACCAGGCGCTGAAATCTTTTTTGGCAAGACTTTTGGTTGTCATAGGTCAGGTCCTTAGTCCGTTTATATTATTTGATAAATTCCTGGGGGTCATCGGGCAGAAAGACATCCAGGGGCGGGCGGCCTTCGACGATGACACCGGCCTCGAATTGATACCGTTCCCAAACGTCCTTTTCCAGTTTCTTGGTGAACTGCCGGACCTTGATGCCCACCGGGCAGGCCCGTTCGCAGGCCCCACAGTCGGTGCAGCGTCCGGCCAGGTGGAAGGCCCGCAGAAAATGAAAGGTCCGCAGGTCTGTTTTATCCAAGCCCTTGCCTACCCACTGCGGTTTGGATTCGTCCACAAAGCACAAGGGACAGTAGCACTGGGGGCAGGCGTTCCGGCAGGCGTAGCAGCGGATGCAGGGGGCGATCAATTCTTCGAAATACTGCCATTTTTCCTCCGGCGTCAGGGCTTCCACGGCCCGGATGTCTGCATAGCGGTCCACCCCGGTCTGTTCCGGAACAGCCTCGCCCAGCAGTTCGTCGTAGACTACCGGATTGCGGTGCAGGCAGATGGCGCAATTGTCCTGGAGCAATTCGGCCCGTGGAAAGCGCTCTTCAAAGGCGCGGCCCTTTACCAGGAGCTGGCCTTGATCTTCCACGACCTCCAGGGGTTCCCGCCCCTCCAGGCGGTTCCAGACCTTTCTGCGGTCCAGCATGCCCTGGCAGGGGGCACCCAAAATAACCAGTTGCTCCCGTTGGATCTGGCCTTCCTGGAGGTGGACGACGATGTTGCGGCTGTCGCAGCCTTTGGCGACGATGCCGATCCGCTCGCTGCGCTTGGGCAGGTAGTTGGCCAGATTGACGCCGCAGAAGGAGTCCCAGTACAGTTGATGGGGACACTTCCCCGGCGATAACCGATGATGACCTCGACCTTCCCCTCCTGGAGGAGTCTTCGGGCGGCCTCCTGTATTTTTTGCGTATAATTAATCATTTAAGCTACCTCAGCCAAATGTTTTTGAAAGTGGGGGGATGGCCCCAGGGCCTTGATGTCGTTGGTGACTTCCGTAACCACCTGCTGAAATTTGGTGGCTTCGGCCGAGGATATCCAGGAAAACTGCAGACGCCCCGGTTCGATGCCCATGTGCTCCAGCAAGCCCTTGAAAAGGGCGAATTTCCGCCGGGCGAAATAGTTTCCGGCAATATAATGACAGTCGCCCGGGTGGCACCCGGAGACCCAGACGCCGTCCGCGCCATGGCGAAAGGCCCCCAGGATGAATTTGGGGTCCAGCCGGCCCGTACAGGGGATGCGGATGACCCGGATGTTCGGGGGATACTGAAGCCGGCTTACACCCGCCAGGTCGGCTCCGCCGTACGTGCACCAGTTGCAGAAGAAGGCGATTATTTTCGGTTCAAATTTTTCAGGCATAACGGATCCTTTTTGCGCGGGACAGGCGTCGCGAAGCGCCGGGCGTCCCGCAGAATTGGTCTTTTTCATCTGAAATTTTGGCGTCTTGAGCCAAAATTTCAGGCAGCGTCGATCATGGCAAAGATCTGGCTCTGGTCAAACCCCTTCAGGTTGATGGCCCCGGAACGGCAGGAGGCCACGCAGAGACCGCAGCCCTTGCACAGGGCCGGATTGATCTCGGCCTTGCCGGTCCTTTCGTTCCAGCCGGGGGCCGAGTAAGGACAGATGGCCAGGCAGACCCCGCAGCGGCTGCAGATGGCCTGGTTGGTCTGGGCTACGGCGCCGCTGACCTCGATCTTCAACCCGGAAAGCAGCGTGACGGCCCGGGAAACGGCCGCCTGGGCCTGGGCGATTGACTCGTCCACCGGTTTGGGGTAGTGGGCCATGCCGCAGAGAAAGACCCCGTCGGTGGCAAAGTCTACCGGACGGAGCTTGGCATGGGCCTCGACAAAGAAGCCGTCGTCATTCAGGGGGACCTTGAACAACTGGGCCAGTTGATGGTCCCGGTGGGAGACGATGGCCCCGGCCAGCCCGACCAAATCGGCCTGGATTCGGACTTCCTGGCCCAGAATGTGGTCCAGCACGGCGACGGTCAGGCTGTCCTTTTCGGCCGTGATCCGGGGTTTATGTTCCAGGGAGTAGCGGATGAAGATGATCCCCGCCTGGCGGGCCTGTTTGTACAGGTCTTCCCGCTCTCCGTAGGTGCGCAGGTCACGGTAGAGGATGTAGATGTCGCGCTCCGGGTCCTCTTCCTTCATCTGCAGGGCCGTGTGGACGGAATGGGTACAGCAGACCCGGCTGCAATAAGGACGTTCCGGTTCCCGGGAGCCGACGCATTGAATAAAAACCACACTCTTGGCCTTCCCCACCAGGGCGTCTTGGGCAGCCATTTTTTGGTCCAATTCCAGGTGGGTGACCACGCGGGGGTCCTGTCCGTAGAGATACTCCGTGGGCTTGAGCTCCGAGGCCCCGGTGGCGATGACCACGACGCCGTGGTTGAGTTCGGTAGGTTCGGCCCCGTTGTCGTTACGGACCAGTTTGGTGTTGAATTTCCCTACGAAGCCGTCTACGTCCTGAATATGGTGGCCCAGGTAGGTCTTGATTTGGGGATGGTCCTCCACCTTTTTGACCAGTCCCTGGAGGTATCGCTGGATGTCCTCTCCCCGCCAGGTGGTGTTCAAGTTGAGGGCGTTGCCGCCGAGGCGGGGGTCCTTTTCCACCAGGAAAACCTGGTAGCCCTGCTCGGCCAGTTCCAGGGCCGACACGAGCCCGGCCAGGCCGCCGCCGACCACCAGGCCGGCCTGGGAAACCTCCACAGTGGTATCCTGGAGAGGTTCCAATAGGGACGCCTTGGATACGGCCATGCGGACCAGGTCTTTGGCTTTGACCGTGGCGGCGTCCGGTTCCTGGGAATGAACCCAGGAGTTCTGGTTGCGGATATTGGCCATTTCGAAGAGGTATTTATTCAATCCGGAATCGGTCAGGGTTTCCTGGAAAAGCGGCTCGTGGGTCCGGGGCGTGCAGGCCGCCACCACGATGCGGTTCAGCCGGTTTTCCCGAATGACCTCCTTGATCTTGTCCTGGGTATCCTGGGAGCAGGAGAAGAGGTTTTCAGCCACATACTCCACATAAGGCAGGGTCTTGGCGTATTCCACCACCTCGGGTACCCGGACGACCCCGGCGATGTTTATGCCGCAGTCACAGACGAAGACCCCGATGCGGGGTCTTTCTCCGGCCACGACCCGCTGCTGGGGAATCTGTTTCTGCTGGACCAGCGTGTTACGAACCGGGGCCAGATTCCGGGCCGCCGCGCAGGCGGCGGCGCTGGCTTCCACCACTGATTGGGGGATGTCCTTCGGCCCTTGCACCACGCCGCAGGCGTACATGCCCGGAATGGAGGTTTCCACCGGATTGAAGCTACTTTTCTCGATGAACTGGTTGTGGTTCAGGGCCACGCCCCATTTCTGGTATAGGTCGATACTTTCTTTGGAGGTCTCCA
>JALOOY010000523.1 GCA_025454185.1 Thermodesulfobacteriota bacterium | reverse complement strand
CGCCAGGCCCGGCCCCTGTTGGAAGGCGCCATCGCGGTCTTCGGCAACGCCCCCCTGGCCCTGTTGGAACTGAACCGCATGATCCTGGAGGAGGGGCTGCGGCCGGCCCTGGTCATCGGCCTGCCGGTGGGCTTTGTCCATGTGGTGGAGAGCAAAGAAGAGCTGTTGACGCTGCCGGTCCCCTTCATCACCCTGACGGGGCGGCGGGGGGGGAGTCCCCTGGCGGTCAGCGTAGTCCATGCCTTGTGTACTCTGGCCGAGAGAAAGATGAAGGAGCAGGCGGGATGAGAGGAAACAGGTGGCGGCGCAGCCTTGGTCTTTCTTTTCTGGGGATATTACTCCTGGCCGCAACCGGACGGACCGACTGCCTGGGGCCCTTGCTCTCCGACACGGCCGATCCGGTGGGGGATAACACCTTTATTGCCCAGTTGCTGACCTACCCTTTTATCAAGGTCGGTGACTTTGACGACAGCGGATCTCTGAAATACCTGCCCAGCGGCGATCGGCTCGTCCGCTGGACCACCGTATTGAGACCCTATTACGGGCTCACCGAAGACTGGGAAGTCTCCGCCGACATCCCTTATTATTATCACTGGGCAACCCAGACCGGCCGTTCGGCTCAAACCGGCGGCCTGGGCGATCTTTTGCTGGCGACCAAGTACCGCTTTCTGAATAACGACGAGGAGGGCTGGCGGCCGGCGCTGGCCGCCCTGGGCCGGGTCAAGTTTCCCACCGGGAAATACGAAGGCCTGGCGGACAATCTCTTGGAGGCCGACCGCACCGGCAACGGTTCGTATGAATACATCCTGGGCCTGGCCCTTTCCAAACCTCTGGGGAAGTGGCACCTTCACGTCAGCGTCCTGTACGATTACCTGGCGGAAGCCAGGCTGGACGGGGTCAGCACCCGGCCCGGAGACATCTGGTCGGCCCAACTGGCCCTGGAATTCGATTTCCAGAAGAACGCCTCCCTGGTAGCGGAATTGACGGCCTACCGGCAGGCCGCTACCCGGGTGGAGGGACAGACACAGGAGGGGACCGACGGCCGTCTGCTCACCTTGGTCCTGGCCGCGGCCTGGCGGTTTCATGAAAAGGCCGTGGCCATGGCGGGGGTCATGGTCACCCCGGCCGGCAAGAATGCCGAATTCGGGTATACGCCGGGGTTGTTGATCAGTTATACGTATTAAACTTCGGGGCTATCTTCCGCGAAGCATGAAAATATGAGTTATAACAGGTAGTCATTGCGAGGAGTGAAGCGACGAAGCAATCCCCATCCAAGCTTGGTTTTCCCCCGAAACCTTATCTGGGGGATTGCTTCGCTTCGCTCGCAATGACCAGACGTTTTTGACCGGTGACCAGCAACGAGCAACCAGCAACAGGTTTTATTTTCGTATTAAACTCTGGAGTGCTGGAGACTCCAATTCTCCATTACTCCAATTTAGTAACGAGGTATCTTTATGGAAGCGATCATTTTGTTGGGCCACGGCAGCCGGGTCCCCGAGGCGGGGCAGGGCATGGCCCGGGTGGCGGAGCGGCTGAAGGAAAAATACGACTATCCCCTGGTGGAAGTCTGCTTCATGTCCCGCCTGGGACCCCACTTCCCGGAGACCCTGGCCCAATGCGTCCGCCAAGGGGCTTCCCGCGTGGTGGTGATCCCCTATTTTCTGCATACCGGTCTGCACATCCTGCTGGATATACCGGAGATGATGCAGGAGGAGGCGGAAAAGTATCCCCAGGTGGAGATCGTCTTCGGCCGGAGCCTGGGATTTGACGAATCCCTGGTGGACCTGGTCAACCACTGCATCCGGTCTTCGGAGGGCTGCGCCGACGTGCGGGAACTGGTCCTGCCGCCCAAAGAAAAATTTCCGATCCCGCCGGGACAGGCGGAATTTGTGCCCATGGCCCCCGAGGAAGCGGAGATCTATCGGAAGAACGGGAACGGCCGG
The DNA here is from genome assembly GCA_025454185.1 of Thermodesulfobacteriota bacterium. GTDB lineage: Bacteria > Desulfobacterota > RBG-13-43-22 > RBG-13-43-22 > RBG-13-43-22 > JACRCK01. Next base: position 632 of record JALOOY010000523.1, on the reverse strand, counting down.
CAGCAGCATTGATACGAAAATGGATGCACATCGAACATCGAATTCGGAGGGGAATGACTTATTGGATTCCCACGGTAATGTTCGGGACATCCGTTTAACTTGGAAGGCCCTGTGGCCGGCGGGGACGCCTACTCTACAAAAAGCCCAAAGAACTTTATGAAGATTATCAAAACCCTAATCTGCTTATCGCTCCTGCTGCTGGTTGAATGGCAGGCGACGCCGTCCGCGGCCCGGGCCATGCACATCTCCGAAGGCCTCCTGCCCTTCAACTGGGCCGTTTTCTGGTCCCTGGCGGCCGGGCCTTTTCTGGCCTACGGATTGTACCGCCTGAAAAAAACGGCCGCCGCCGACCTCTCCCTCAAGCCCCTGGTGGGGCTGCTGGCCGCCTTTGTTTTTATCATCTCCTGCCTGCCGGTCCCGGTCCCCACAGCCGGCACCTGCTCCCATCCCTGCGGCACCGGGCTGTCCGCTATTCTGGTCGGGCCGGGGATCAGCTTCCTCATCGCCACGGCGGCCCTGCTCATCCAGGCCCTCTTCCTGGCCCACGGGGGCCTGAGCACCCTGGGCGCCAACATCATCGCCATGGGGGTCATGGGGTCGTTGGCCGGCTACTTTACCTTTCGACTTTTGAG
>JALOOY010000522.1 GCA_025454185.1 Thermodesulfobacteriota bacterium | reverse complement strand
CGGTGCGCCGCCTGCTCAGGCTGGTGGTGGATCAGGGATCGCTTTTCGAGATAGGGGCCAACCACGGCCGCTCGCTGGTGACCGGGCTGGCGCGGCTGGCCGGGCGGCCGGTGGGCGTCTTCGGGCACGACTGCAACTTTTTCGGCGGAGCCATCACCGCCCAGGGGGCCGACAAACTGACCCGCTTCATCGATCTCTGCGACACCTTTCATCTCCCGGTGGTCAATTTCGTGGACAACCCGGGTTTCATGATCGGCACCGATGCGGAAAAACAGGGCACTATCCGTTTCGGGGCCCGCACCATCTTCGCCGTGTACCAGGCCACCGTCCCCTGGTGCTCCATTATCCTCAGGCGGGTCTATGGGGTGGCCGGTGCGGCCCACGGCAACCATTCCCGCCTCAATCTGCGCTACGCCTGGCCTTCGGGCGAATGGGGCTCCCTGCCCCTGGAAGGCGGCGTCATGGCCGCCTACCGGCGCCAGATCGAGGCGGCCGCAGATCCCGCAGCCCTGCGCCGGGAGATCGAAGAGCGCCTGTCGCAATTCACCTCGCCCTTCCTGACCGCCGAGAAGTTCGGCATCGAGGAGATCATCGATCCCCGCGACACCCGGCCTCTGCTCTGTGAATGGGTCGAGACGGCCTACCGGCTGCTGCCCAGCCAAATGGGACCTAAAAAACGGGGGCTGCGGCCTTAACCCTAAAGAGGTGCCGGTTTACTCTTTGCAAAAACAAATTCGGGATCTAGATCGACTCCTTCATCCCACTCTATGGTGTCGAAAGCTATCCGGACCTTTTTAAATTTCTCGTAATCGCGGATTTTTTTGAAAACGCCGAAATCCAGATAGGGCTTCATATCCAGAAGCCTCCGTTCGCCGGTATCGAGTTCGATGCTGAGAGAAAAATCATCATGGGGTATGACCCCACAAACCGCCGGGGACATATGCTCCTCCTTAGCTCAGGGGTTGAATTTTAAACGGTTCTTCCCCATTCATAACCAACTTCCAGTTCGCCATCAATTCCTCTTGATGCAACTCAGCCCAGGCTAACACCAGCTTGACCTGCTTGCCGGGAAGATCCCCACTCGATATTTCACAGGACCTGATGTCCACCGTTGCCCTAAAGTCATTGTAATAGACATGGAAATGCGGTGGGTTATGCTCACCCGGAGCGAAATACATTCGAATAATTATTCCATAAAACATGGATATCGTAGGCATAAGGTATTACCAAAAAGAATGCAATCTACCAGGAAGAGGCATTTCCATTCAAAAATTAAACCACAAAAACTTTAGCGGCGGCAAGAAAAAAGAGAAACGCTTAGCCACGTATTCAAAACGCTTATTCTATGGCCCTGGCGGAAACTGACCGGAGCCGTTCACCGACCCGTTTTCGACGTGGGGTATACCATAGTCCGTGAGTTGGTTCCCGTACCAATCCGTGACCCGAAAAATGTAAGGCCCCACGCCCATGCCGGGGTTAGTCTGGACGAAGTAATTATAGTCGGTCCGCGGCACGTCTACCCAAAGGCCGCTCGTCCCGCGGTATTCCAACCGGGCAACGGGGTTGCGGTGATTGCGGATCTGTACCGCCGTCCACCACTGGTTACTGCCGTCTTTGAAGTGATAGGCGATCGGACCGGAGAGGGGCGGGCTCACAATCTGCCAGGTGATGGGAATAACTCCCGCCGGAAGATCACCGATAAGGCTGAAGGCCTCCCGGCTCAGGTCGAGATGCCCGGCCCGACATTCCGGGCACAGATCGACAATGCGAACAGTGACCGTTCCTTTCGGGCCGCTGACCCGCACATAGGCCCCGCAGACGGCGGCGTTGTTATATTCCTCGGCATTCATGGCCGCCACCAGCAGGTCATCGGGAGTCGGGTCGAACATGCAGGCCCCCTCCCCGGTGGCCTGGTAATAGGTAGCGATCCCCTGATGGACGGGGTTGTCCGAGACGAGGCCGGAAAGGACCAGTGGAAGCCAGATCCGGTTCTCGCTGCCGGTTTGACCGTATACCGGCAAGAAACCGGTACCGAGCAGGGCCGCCAGCAGAAGAAACCCTTTCCAGGTAGTCGGCCTCATCGTATTTCCTTTATTCAATCGTCGAACGGATCACCTGGGGGTTGCCGTTCCCTAAATAATAGATTCCCGGGTACCCATGGGTCTCAAAACCCAGGCTGGGATTTTGCGACAAGAAAGAGTCCTGGATCAGGAGCGTTCCGGATCGGTCATTGCTGACGAAAAAAACGGCGCCGCCGCCCTCGTTGGCCAGGTTATTTTCCATCCGGGTTCCGCACAAGGACAAGGTGAAGGTATTGCCGTCGTTGTAAACGGCCCCGCCGCTGCCGCCGCCGGGCATCCCCGGACGCGCCGGGTTGGCGCCGTACCCGATGGCCCGGTTGTGGGTAAAAAGGGAATTGATCACCATGTAGGAAACACCTACGCTGCTTAGCCCGCCGCCGTTGGAACAGACATTGCCAAAGCTTTCGCCGCCGCCGAAGGTGCTGTTCACCACGTAGACGGGCCGGCCCTCAAACTGGCTGAAGACCCGCACGGCCGCTCCCCCCACGTCCGGC
>JALOOY010000521.1 GCA_025454185.1 Thermodesulfobacteriota bacterium | reverse complement strand
ACCCCGACCCCTCATGGCCGATTGTATCATTGAAAGAGACCTGCCTCAACTTAAGCGCTTCTACGGTCAAAAGGGCCTGCGGGAATCGACGGTCATTCCCGGCGCCTTCGAGGCCGAAGACTTTTTCCCCTCCCTCGGCGAGGGGGGACGGCACCTGTTTTTTCTGGCGGCCCCCATCGCCGACCCCGAAGGCGAAATCCAGGCCGCCATCACCACCCTCCAGGATGTGACCGAGCAGCGGCGGGCCGAGGCCGTCATCCGCAGGAACATTCAGGAGATCGAAAGGGCCTACGACGAACTCAAGGCCACCCAGGAGCAGTTGATCCAATCGGCCCGACTGGCCTCGCTGGGGAAGCTGGCCGCCACCATCGCCCATGAAATCAACAATCCCCTGGCCGGGGTCCTCAATTACATCAAACTCCTGATCAAGTTTTTTCAAAAAGGGTCATTTCCCAGCGAACGCCTGGAGGATATCAAGGGCTTCCTGGCCATCATGGAGCGGGAAACCGCCCGCTGCGGCGACATCGTCAAGAACCTGCTCTCCTTCTCCCGGCCCTCCATGGTCCGCAAGGAACCGGCCCAGATCAACACCGTCATCGAACAGGCCTTGAGCATCCTGACCCATAAAATAGAAATTTCGGGAGTCCGATTGGAAAAAGAACTGGCCGCCGGCCTGCCGCCGGTGACCTGCGACACCAAACAGATTCAGCAGGCCCTGATGAACATCATCATCAACGGCGTGGAGGCCATGCCCCGGGGGGGGACCCTGACCATCTCCAGCCGCCGGCGCGATCCGGAAAAAATGATCGAGGTGGAAATCCGGGATACGGGTATCGGGATTCCCAAAGAACACCTGGACAATCTCTTCGAGCCCTTTTTCTCCACCAAGGCCGAGGGAAAAGGGGTCGGGCTGGGCCTTTCCGTTTCTTACGGGATCATCAGTAAACACGGAGGGACCATCCAGGTGGAAAGCCATCCCGGCCAAGGCACGGTCTTTGCGGTGCTGCTGCCCTTTGGGGAAGGCGGGGCCGGGGATTAAAGGGCAGGAGGCGGAGGGCGGAGGACAAATTACTGGTCATCATTATTCTATCTTCCCTATGCTGACTTCCGTATTCTGTATTCCGAATTCTGACTTGCGTCTTCTGTCCGCCAACCATTTCACGGAGACCGCCCATGACCGAACAGCCGAAAATACTCATCGTCGACGACGAACAGATCGTCCGGGAATCGCTGGCCAACTGGCTGCAGGAGGACGGCTACCGGATCGCCGTGGCCGCAGACGGATCGGAGGCTTTGCAGAAAATCAAAGAATTCCCCTTTCATATCGTGCTCCTGGACCTCAAAATGCCGGGCCTCGACGGGATTCAGGTCCTGCAGGCCATCAAGAAAGACTTCCCGGACACCGAGGTGATCCTCATGACCGCCTACGGTTCGGTCCATACCGCCGTGGAGGCCATCAAGGCCGGGGCCTACGATTACATCGTCAAGCCCTTTGACCCCGAAGAGGTGGGCCTGCTGATCAAAAAGATCCTGGAGCACAAGGACCTGATCATGGAAAACCTGGTCCTGCGCCAGAAGCTGGAGGAAAAATACGAATTCGAGGACCTGATCGGGAAAAGCGCCCCCATGCAGCAGGTCTTCGAGCTGATCCGCCAGGTGGCCCCCACCCAGGCCACCGTATTGATCACCGGGGAATCCGGCACCGGCAAAGAGCTGGTGGCCAAGGCCATCCATGCCATCAGCCCCCGGCGCTTCGAACCCTTCATTCCCCTGAGCTGCGGGGCCCTGCCCGACACCCTGCTGGAAAGCGAACTCTTCGGGTACGAGAAGGGGGCCTTCACCGGGGCCCAGCACACCAAAAAAGGCCGCTTCGAGATGGCCGATGGCGGAACCCTCTTTCTCGATGAAATCGGGGAGATCTCCTTGAAGACCCAGATCGACCTGCTCCGGGTCCTCCAGGAAAAGTCTTTCCGCCGCCTGGGCGGTACGGACCTGATCAAGGTCGATGTGCGCATCATCTCGGCCACCAACCGCAACCTCCCGGAGGCCATGGCCCAGGGGCTGTTCCGCTCCGACCTCTACTACCGCCTGAACGTGGTGAACGTCCTGCTGCCGCCGCTGCGGGAACGGCGGGAGGACATCCCGCTGCTGGCCAAACACTTTCTGCGGCGCTACGCCATCGAAATCAACAAGAAGGTGGAACGGCTGAGCCCCGCGGCCCTGGAGCAGTTAATGGCCTACCCCTGGCCGGGAAACGTGCGGGAATTGGAGAACGCCATCGAACGGGCGGTGGTGATCACTCCGGGACACGAGCTCGCGCCCGGGGACTTCGCCTTCCTGCAGGCGGCACCGACGGCCGCGGCGGGCCCCGGCCCCCGGAACCTCCAGGAATTGGAGAAGCAGCACATCCAAAAGATCCTGGAAGAGAACCGTTGGAACATCTCCAAGTCGGCCGGCGATCTGGGTATCGATCGGGTGACGCTGTATAACAAGATCAAGAAGTACGGGTTTGAGCGAAAGGACCACTGACGAACAGACAACTGATGAACATCCAACATCGAACGTCCAATATCCAACATC
>JALOOY010000520.1 GCA_025454185.1 Thermodesulfobacteriota bacterium | reverse complement strand
GCCCGGCATTTCCTTGAAAGGCCAGGCCCAACACCCGTTCTGGTGCAGGCGGGATGCCGATTTTCTGTTTGTCTTTTCTGCGTTGATCTGCGTTCATCTGCGTCCCAATAAGGAGTTCCCGTGTTTCAGACAAAAATCACCGAGCTTTTCGGAATCCGCTATCCCCTGGTCGTCGGGACTATGATGCACCTGGCCAAAGCGGAATTGGTCGCGGCTGCTTCGCAGGCCGGAGCCCTCGGCGTCTTAGCCTCGGCCATGTTTACGACCCAAGAAGATTTCCGCAAGGAGATCCGCAGGGTGAAGGACCGGACGGATAAGCCTTTCGCGGTGAACCTGAACCTTTTCCCCATGGCGCGGCCGGTGGACAACCGGGAATATCTGGAGGTGATTTTCGACGAGGGCGTCAGGATCGTGGAGACCTCCGGGCACAAGGCGCCCGACGATTTGGCGCGCGACCTGAAAAGCCGGGGGGTGATCCTGGTGCACAAGTGCGTGGGGGTTCGATACGCCCAGAAGGCCCAGGCCATCGGGGCCGACGCGGTGACCGTGGTGGGGTACGAAAACGGCGGGGCCACCGGCACCCTCGACGTGACCACCCTGTGCCTCGTCCCCCGGGTCGTGGACTCCGTGCAGATCCCGGTCATCGGCGGAGGCGGGGTCACGGACGGGCGAGGCTTCCTGGCCCTCCTGGCGCTCGGGGCGCAGGGGGTGATCATCGGAACGGCGGCGCTGGTTGCCGAAGAATGCCCTATCCATCCCGACCTGAAGAAAGCCCTCCTTGAGGCCAGCGAACTCGACACGATGGTTATCATGCGCACGATTCAAAACTCCCACCGGGTCTGGATCAACGAAACGACCCGAAAGGTTGCCGAACTGGAAAGCCGCCAGGCCGGTTTGGCGGAAATCATAAAAGTGGCCGGCGGGGACAAGGCCAAGAAGATGTACCAGGAAGGGGATATCCAAGCGGGGGTCATGTCCTGCGGCCAGGGCGTGGGGCTGGTGAAAAAAATCAGGCCCATGAAGGATATCATCGAGGGGATCGTCGCCCAGGCGGCGGATCTCCGTCAAAAACTTTCAATAATTTGAGTATTCACCGCAGAGAGCGCAGAGACCGCAGAGAAAATATGATCAAAAAGGATGTAAATATGAAAGCGCCGGATGGCAGAATGTATTTTCGGGTTCCTGATGCGCTTATCCTTGTTCTTGCCTTTACCCAGAAAAAAAATTTTTCTCTGCGCTCTCCGCGGTGAAAAATTAAGGAGCCAAGACCATGCCGAAATACAAATCCATTTTTACCCGGGCGGTCCACGGGGGAGAGCGGGGGCCCAGGCCGGATTTCAAGCCGGTTTCGTCGCCGATCTACAACTCCGTGGGTTATCTCTATGAAGACCTTAAGGACCTGGATGCGGTTTTTGCAAACGAACGGCCGGGGTATGTGTACGCCCGCTACGGAACCCCGACCCATTCGGCCCTGGAGGAGGTCCTCGCGGACCTGGAAGAAGGAGAAGCGGCCTTGAGTTTCGGCTCCGGGATGGCGGCGGTTTACGCGGCCATCCTGGCGGCCGGGGTGAAAACCGGGTCAGCCCTTCTTTCGGCTTACGATGTGTACGGGGCGACGTATACCCTCTGCGCCCGTCTTCTCCCCGATTGGGGCGTGAAGACGGGATTCGTGGATGCCAACGATTTGCGCCGGGTGGAAACGGCCCTCCGGGAGATGCAGCCGGCGGCGGTGATCGTGGAGACGATTTCCAATCCGTTGATGAAAGTCGCCGATGTCCCGGCCATCGTCGAACTGGCCCACCGGGCCGGGGCCAAGGTCATCGTGGACAACACGTTTGCCACCCCGGTTCTTTTCCAGCCGCTCAAATGCGGCGTCGATTTTTGCGTCCATTCCACCACCAAATACCTCGGCGGACACGGGGACGTGCTGGGCGGGGCGGTGGTCACCTCGGCGGAGAACCGCAAGACCCTCCACGAGATCATTAAAATGACCGGGGGGAATCTCGGGCCGACCGAGGCCTGGCTCACCCTGAGGGGAATCAAGACGCTTCCCCTGCGCATGCGGCAGCATTGCGCCAACGCCATGGAGGTGGCCAAACGTCTGCAGGCCCATCCGCAGATCCTGAAGGTCAATTATCCCGGGCTCGCGGGTCATCCCCAGCATGAACTGGGCGGAAGGCTTTTCGCGGAAGGCCTTTTCGGGGGGATGATTTCCTTCGAAATCAGGAACGCCGGCAGGGCGGAGGTCTTCCGCTTCATGGAGTCGCTGAAGCTTATCCTCCCGGCCACCACCCTGGGGGATGTTTACAGCCTGACCCTCTACCCGGCCATGTCCTCCCATCGGGGCCTCAGCCCCGAGGAGAGGAGGAAGGTGGGCATTTCAGACAGCCTGGTGCGCCTTTCCGTGGGCATCGAGGAGGCGGAAGAGATCATCGGGGACCTGGAGCAGGCGCTGGAAAAAATAAAATAGAGGAATCAGGATCCAGGAATCAGGAAACAGGGTCAGATTGCAAAAAAATATGCCCGTAAAAAAAGAATCCCGCCCAACGCGGGATTCTTTTTTGATTCCTGTTTTCTGAACCC
>JALOOY010000519.1 GCA_025454185.1 Thermodesulfobacteriota bacterium | reverse complement strand
AGGTCATACGCTCCCCCTTTCTTGGTCTTCCGGTTAATAATTAGTAATTGATAATTGATTATTGATAATTTGCTTTTCCGTTTTGAACTACATCATCTTACTTTTGATAACCTCCATGGAAGAGCGCAGGGTTTCCAGGGAGGTCAGCACGGTTTTCCGATCCGTTTCCTTTAGTTCCTGCAGGAGCTGATGATGGATGTCTTCCAGGAAGTGGGCTGCCGCCTCCATTTGTCTCTGCCCCTCCGCTGTCAGGCCGATCAGGGTTACCCGGGCATCTTCGGGGTCGTCAACCCGCTGAACGATTTTTTTCTGCACCAGCCCGTCGATGATCTTGGTGACCCGGCTTTTGGCCACTTCCAGTTTTTGGGCCAGGCCCTTCACCGTCAAATAGCGCTCCTCTTTGAAAAGGAGCAGGCATTTCAGTTCAGCCTGAGTCAGATTGAATTTTTTGGCCTGAAACACGGTCTTTTCCTGACAACAATCGACAATCTCTGAAATGAGGTCCTGAAGACGGTTGGCTTGATAGCGAGACAGGGTTTTGCTGTTGCCGTCATTATTGTTCATAGTGTTAACAAAATAAGGCATTCCCCGGGGGCTGTCAAGGAAAAAATATCAGGGGCTCCTAAAAAAATCCCTAAATAAAAAGAACCTGTACCCTCTGTTCATCCTAATTAATGCTTCTTTAAAAATGTTATTATGGTTATCTAAATTTGAGGAAATAAGGGGCCTCGTCGGCTGAACCAAGGCCGGGACTAACATTCTTGTTGCTTTTGGATAGAATATTTATACATTAGTTTCAGGAGATGGTCGGGCAGGATCCGGAATGGGGGGGGTCGGCGGGGACGCCGTCCCCCTGTCAACCAGCAACCAGCAACGAGCAACCAGTAACCAGCAGCCAGCCTTTATCATCCACCACACCCCCATGCGTTCCTACCGCTTGCTATTTCCCCATTTGCGCCCCGGGGTATCGGCCCTGATCCTGGGCATCGGCCTGCTGATGACGGTGGATTTCCTGCAGTTGCTGATCCCCCGCTTCATCAAGGGGGCCGTAGACGCCCTGGCCTCCGGGAAAGCCGACGGGTCGGTTATAGGGCGTTACGTGGGTCTTATCCTCCTGGTGGCCCTGCTGACCTTCGCCCTCCGCTATGCCTGGCGGCGGTTGATCTTCGGCCTGGCCCGGCGGATCGAGGAGGCCCTGCGCAACCGGCTGCTGGCCCATCTGGTCCGGCTCTCGCCCTCCTTTTTTCAGCGCCGGTCGGCCGGGGACCTCATGGCCCATGCCACCAACGACCTGGAAGCGGTCCGCATGGCCCTGGGCATGGGGCTGGTTTCCCTGGTGGACTCCGTCTTCCTGGGATCGGCGGCCATCGCCTTCATGATCTATATCCATCCCTATTTGACGCTGGTCTCCCTGCTGCCCATGCCGGTGATCGCTTACACGACCTTCCGGCTGAGCCGGCTCTTCCACCGGCGTTTCGAATCCGTCCAGTCCATTTTTTCAGCCCTCATGGAAAAGGTCCGCGAAAGTCTCGTGGGTATCCTGGTGGTCAAGGCCTATAATCTTCAGGAACGGGAGCTGGGGAAGCTTTCCGGCCTGAGCCTGGAATACCTGAGCCAGAATTTGGGGCTGGCCCGCATCACCGGCACCCTGTTTCCCCTCTCGTTGCTGCTGACCAATCTCAGCCTGGCCGTGGTTTTGTGGGTGGGTGGGGCGAAAGTCGTGCGCGGTGAGATTACCCTGGGGGACCTGGTGGCCTTTATCAGCTACCTGGGCCTTTTGGGCTGGCCCATGATGGCCCTGGGCTGGGTGGTCAATCTCCTCAAACGGGGGAGTGTGTCGCTGGAGCGGATCGGCCGCATCTTGGCGGAGCGCCCGGAAATAGCCGATCCGCCCGGGATCGTTGCGCTTTCCGGTCCGGTGCAGCGGATCGAGGTGCGTAACCTGACCTTCCGCTACCCGGGCCGGGAAGCAGCGGCGCTGCAAAGGATCGATCTGGAATTAACCCTGGGCGGGCAAATCATTTTCACCGGCCGGACCGGGGCCGGGAAAACGACCCTGGCCCAGCTCCTGGTGCGTTTATACGACCCGCCGCCGGGGACCCTGCTCTTGAACGGCCGGGACGTTCGGGAAGTCCCTTTGGCCGATTTGCGGGCCAACCTGTCGCTGGTTCCCCAGGAACCTTTTCTGTTTTCCGATACCCTGCGGGCCAACCTGCTTTTCGCCCGGCCGGGGGCCTCGGAAGACGAGGTGTGGCAGGCCCTGGCCCTGACTTCCCTGGACCGGGAAATCCGGGCCTTTCCGGAAGGGTTGGAGACGGTCATCGGCGAGAAAGGCGTACTCCTTTCCGGGGGGCAGCGGCAGCGGCTGGCCCTGTCCCGGGCCCTGCTGCTTAATCCACCTTTCCTGATCCTCGACAACACCCTGGCCGCTGTGGACCTGGCCACGGAAAGGCATATTTTGACGGACCTGCCCGCCTGGCGCCGGGGCCGGACTACCATTTATATCTCCCATCGACTGGTCGGCTGGGAACACCTGGACCGCATCGTTCTTTTCGAGCAGGGCCTGATCGTCGAGGCCGGGACCCA
>JALOOY010000035.1 GCA_025454185.1 Thermodesulfobacteriota bacterium | reverse complement strand
AGCTGCCGGGCGAATTCGACGGGACCCAGGCAAAGCTCGCCTCGCTCGATGATGCGCTAGCGACCTGCGAAATCGCCATTCTCCTGGTCGACCATGATGTTTTTAACAACGTCCGGATGTTCGACCGCCGGCACATGACGATCCTCGACACCCGCGGCATTTGGCGCGATTTGACGCCTTCCCAGCGCCAGCATGGTCAGGTTGCGCAGAGGCCCGAAAAAGAGCTGCAGAGCTATTACCAGCAGAACGCTCAAAAATTCCTGGACCCCAAAAAGAATCAGCCCCTTCCTTTCGAACAGGTCAGGGAGAAAATCCAACTGACCCTGGTCCAGGAACGGGCCAGGGAGGCGGCGCGGCAGAAGGCGGAAGACCTCTATGACCAGTTGCTTTTAATCGGAAACCTGAAGACCTTCGGCGCCAAGGCCAGGCTGGCCATCCAGGAAAGCGACTGGCTGACCCAGGGACAGCCGGGGGCGCCCGTCGGTCCGGAGCAGGAAAAGGCCTTTCTCGATAAAGTCTTCGCCCTGAAAAAAGGCGAGATCAGCACCGTACAGGACTTCGGTCCCGGCCGGGGCTTTTTCATTCTCCAGGTCAGCGAACGGCGGGAAAGCCATCCGCTGACCTTCGAACAGGCCCAAGCCCGGGTCGAACAGGACTGGCGCACGGAACAGGCCGGAGTGCTGGCCCAGGCCGAAGCGGAGAAATTTCTAAAAGAGGCCCGGGCCGGGGGAGATTGGCGCAAGGCCGCCCAGGCGAAAAACCTCTCCGTGGAGGAAACCGGTTTCTTCTCCCGCTTTAAAAATCTGCCGGCTTGGGCCCAGACGCCTGACAATGCCCAGATCCTTTTTTCCGTGGGTCCCGGGACTCCCTTGCCGGAAAAAGTCCTGAAAGCCGGATCGGCCTATCTGTTTTTTGCCTTCCAGGATTACCGTCCGGCCTCGACGGAAGAGTTGGACCAGCAGCAGGATCGGCTGGCCCAGGCCTTGCGCCAGCAGAAGAGCGGCCGACTCCTGGAGGATTGGCTCCAGCAGTTGCGTCAGAAAGCCAAAATAAAGAAATATCAGGAAGGATAGGCCCCCTGACCCTTACATTATCGTCCGCCCTGCGCGGGAACTGACCCTCCGCCGCCCTGAGGATAGGGAGTACCATGAGTCTGCTCGGGCGAGCCCGCAAGAATATCGCCCTCAAATTTGCGACCGAGGCCGTCATACGGCTGCTGGCCCTTATTTTTGTGGTCCTGGTGGCCCGTACGCTGGGGGATCAGGATTACGGGAAATATGCCCTCATGATCTATGTGGGGGGCTTTCTGACCATCCTGTCGGACCTGGGTTTGAACACCCTCCTGATTCGTGAGGTGTCGCGGGACCATCGGCTCCTGCCCGCCTACGCCGGAAACATTTTTTCCCTGCGGTTGCTGCTGTCCGCCGGGGTCCTCCTGCTGAGCAGCGGCCTGCTGCCCGGGATGGGCTATTCGCGGGATGTGGTCCTTTTGATCCTTTTGGGGGTCTTGAGTCTTCTGTGCAACCACTTGGTAGAATTCTTCGGGGCCATTACCAACAGCCTGGAGCGCTTCGAGTACGAACTGTGGATCAAGACCCTCAACAAGGGGTTGACGGTCCTGGCCGGTCTTCTGGCCCTCTGGCTGGGTACCGGGATTTGGGGACTGGCCTGGGCCCTGCTCATTGCTCATGTGGTCAGTGCGCTGCTGAACGGAGGGATCATCCGGCGCCGCGTTACGGTCCTGACCTTGGCCGGTGATTTTCGGCTCTGGAAAAAGTTGATCCGCTCGGTGCTGCCCATCGGGCTCTCTCTCGTGTTCATTACTGCCTATGTCCGCCTGGACATCATTATGCTCTCCCTGATCCGCAGCGATACGGCCGAAATCGGCTGGTATTCGGTACCGGTCAAAATTATCGAAGCCTTGTCCCTCTTCCCCTACCTGATCATGGCCGGCCTCTTCCCGATTTTTTCCTCCTTGAGCGGCGCCGAACACGAAAAACTGCACGGGGCCTATGAAAAGGCGTTGGTCTATCTGGTCATCGTGGCCCTGCCCCTGGTCCTGCTCATCGCGCAGTTGGCCGATCCCTGGCTGGTTTTCATCTTCGGCCCTCTTTTCCAGAATTCGGTGGCCTCCCTGAAGATCATTATCTGGGTTGTACCCTTGATTTTCATGCATTATGCCCTCCTGCATCTCCTCTTCGCCCTCAACCGCGAGCGTTTGATCATAATGGGCAGCGCCCTGGCCCTGCTATTCAACCTGGCCACCAATCTGGTCTTGCTGCCCCGGTATGGGTATCTGGGGGCCAGTGTGACCACCGTGGCCACGGAACTCCTGCTGGTCGTCTTTTACCTGGCGCACCTGCAGCGTTCCGCCTTTCGGCTGCCCCTGGCGGACCGTTTCCTGCGCCTGGGTCTTTGCGCCCTGCTGATGGCCCTGAGCCTGCGCTGGCTGTCCTTTCTGCCCGTGGGGCTGGAGGCAGCCCTTTCCCTGCTCGTCTATGCCGGGGCCTTGTTTCTGTCCCGTCTTCTGGTACGGGAAGACCTGATCCTGGTCCGGAGGATCTTCAGCACTGACGAGGCCCTGGCCCCCAAGTATTGATCGATGCCGCCCGCTTCCTCCATGAAAATCGCCATCGACATTCGCACCATACTCCCGACCCGCTCCGGCGTGGGGAACTACGTCCTGCATCTTATCGAGAATTTGTTGCGGGTAGACTCGGGCTCCACCTATTATTTCATCTCCCGCCCGGAGAACCTGACTTTCTTCGAAAATCTGGGGAAACAGGGAGTGCCCCTCTTCACTATTTTCTCCCATGAAAATCATCCCCTTGGCGACCTCTGGGAACATTTCATCTTACCGCTGCGCCTCAAAAAATTCGGGGTGGAGATATTTCACGGACCGGCTTCGCTGATCCCTTTCCGCAAGGAAAATTACCGGGTGGTGGTCACCATCCACGATCTGGTTGCCTTCCTGTTCCCCAACACCATTCCCCTGAAATACGGGGCCTACATGCGCTACCTCCTGCGCTATGCCGTGCGGCGGGCAGACCGGATCATCTCCGTTTCCGCGCATACCCGGGAAGACCTGATCCGCATCCTCAAGGTCCCCCCGGAGAAAATCTCCGTCGTCCATGAGGCCCCCACCCCTTTGTTCCGGGCCCTGGATCGTCAGTGGGCCCGGGAGCAATTGCAGACCCGCTACGGCCTGAAGAAGAAATTCATCTACCACCTGGGAAACATCGAACCCCGCAAGAATTTGATTGTCCTGTTGCAAGCCTTCGGCCAGGTCTGCCGGCAGATCAACAACGAATACGTGCTGGTCTTGAGCGGACAACCGGGCTGGTTGACCGGGAGTCTGCAGCGTTTCCTGGCCCGTTATCCCTTCAAAGAGCGGATCATCTTCACCGGCTACGTGCCCCGGGAGGACCTGCCGCTCTTCATGAACGGAGCGGAGATGTTCGTCTTTCCCTCCCTGTACGAGGGCTTCGGCCTGCCGGTGCTGGAGGCCATGCATTGCGGCACCCCGGTGATCTCCTCCAACCGCTCCTCCATCCCCGAAATCGTCGGACCGGCGGCCCTGCTGATCGACCCCGAGGACCCCTCGGCCCTGGCGGAGATGATCGTCTATTTGATCCGCCATCCGGACCAACGGGAAAAGATGCGCGCCCTGGGCCTGGAACAGGCCGCCCGCTTTACCTGGGAAGAGGCAGCGCGGAAGACGCTGGCCGTGTATCATTCCCTCACCGGGTCCCCTACCGGGAACAACTGAACGGCGGCCATGAAGATCGTCTTCGATGCCCGCGTAATTCAGGAACAGAACCACGGCATTGCCCGCTTTTGCCGTAACCTGCTGGACCGCCTGCTCACGCTCGACCGGGAGAACGAATACCGGGTCCTGGTCCGCTTTCCCTGGGTGCAGGCCTGCTTCGCTCCCCGGGCCTCTGTTTCCTGGGTGGAAAGCCCTATCCCGCCCTACACCCTGCAGGAGCAGTGGGCCATTCCCCGATTACTGCGCGGGGCATCCTTCGACCTCTTCTATTCGCCCACCTACGCCCTGCCCCGGCCGCTGACGGCGAAGGGCATCGTTACCCTCCACGACCTGATTCACCTGATTTTTCCTGAAGATTACGGCTGGAAACACCGGCTCTATTACCGCCTCCTGGTCAAGCCGGCCGTACGCCGTTGTCGCCGGGTCTTCACCGTCTCCCAGAGCTCCCGTCAGGATATTATCCGTTATTGCCGCTGTCCCGAGGGAAAAATCGTTCTCACGCCCAACGGCCTGGAGCCTTCCTGGTTTACCCGGCCCCCCCACCCGGGCTTCATCAAACGCTACGGCCTGGAACAAGGGTTTATTTTGTTTGTGGGCAATCCCCGGCCCCATAAAAATTTTTCCCGGGTCCGGGAGGCTTTTACCCAACTGGTCCGGGAGGGGCATTTTTCCGGCAAGCTGGTGGCGGTGGGGATCCCCGCCGGAGGGCACCCCTCCGAAGAAGGCCGGCGGGTGGTCCGAATTCCCTACTGTTCCGACGCGGAATTGGCCACGCTTTACAGCCGGGCCAGGCTGCTGGCCGCGCCCTCCTTGTACGAAGGGTTCGGCCTGCCGGTGCTGGAGGCCATGGCCTGCGGCTGTCCGGTGCTCATCGGCGACCGGGCTTCCCTGCCGGAAATCGCCGGACCTGCCGGCTGGGCCGTGGATCCCTACCAGACCGCGGCCATCCGGGAGGGTATGCTCCGTCTCCTGGAGGACAGCCCGCTGCGGGAACGCCTCAGGGCCGCCGGGCGTATTCAGGCCCGCCGCTACTCCTGGGACGAAACGGCCCGAACCGTGCTCCGGGTCTTCGGCGAACTGGCGGGTGGAGCAGCGCAATGATAAAACCTATGAAACCTGATCCATTACAAACCCTGCGGGTGGCCTTGGTCCATGACTGGCTGACCGGCATGCGCGGCGGTGAAAAATGTCTGGAGATCTTCTGCGAAATCTTTCCCCGGGCGGATATCTACACCCTGTTCCATTTTCCGGGTTCGGTTTCCGCCACGATTGAACGGCACCCGATCCACACCACCTGGATTCAACGCCTGCCCGGACTAACCCATAAGTACCGCAATTATCTGCCGCTCTTTCCCCTGGCGCTGGAGGGTCTTTCCCTCCAGGGCTATGACCTGATCCTCTCCAGCAGCCACTGCGTAGCCAAAGATGTACGGCGTCATCCGCCGAGCCGGCATGTGTCCTATGTCTTTACTCCCATCCGCTATGTTTGGGACATGTACGACATCTATTTCGGCCGGGAATCCGGGACCGGGATGCTGCCCCGGGCCGCCATGGCCGTCCTGGCCCCCCTGCTGCGCAAATGGGACGTTTACACCTGCCGGCGGGTGGATCATTTTCTGGCCGATTCCCTGCACGTGCGCCGGCGTATCCTGCGCTATTACGGGCGGGAGGCCGAGGTGGTGCCCATCCCGGTGGACACCCGCCTCTTCGATCTCGCCCACCAACCCCGGGACTACTACCTGATAGTCAGCGCTTTGGTCCCCTACAAACGGGTGGATCTGGCCGTGAAGGCCTTCAACCGCCTGGGACGGCCGCTGCTCATCGTGGGCTCGGGCCCCCAGCGGGCTGAACTGGAACGCCTGTCCGGAAGCAATATCACCTGGGCGGGCTGGGCCGCTGCGGACCAACTGCGGCGTTTTTACGGTGAATGCCGGGCCCTGATCTTCCCGGGAGAGGAGGACGCCGGCATAACGCCGTTAGAGGCCCAGGCCTCCGGTCGGCCGGTGGTGGCCTTCGGGAAGGGCGGAGCACTGGAAACCGTCGTTTCTCTGGAGGAATATCAGGCCGGGAAAAGCAACTTTTTCAGCGGGGTCTTTTTCCCCGAACAGACCGAGGAGGCCCTGATCGAGGCCGTGGAACGTCTGGAGGCCCATGCCCCGGAACTGGACCGGGAGAAAATCCGGGCCCACGCCCTGACCTTCGACCGCGAGGTGTTCAAACGGAAAATCCAGGAGAAGATTTTGGAGAAGATGGGGATTTAGGAGTAAAATATCGTTCGGCGTTCGGCGAATGAGCTAAATACAGAATTTCTTTGCTTCCTAAAATCGGCTTCTGCCGATTTTGGGAAAAACTAGATTCTTGGCGCCCTTTGCGCCTTTGCGGTGAAAAAAAACTCATAAAGTATTGCATTCAACTTTAAATGTTCCGCCGAGGAGGCGCCATGGAAGAAATTCAAGTGTATTCCCTGCCGGCCTGACCGGAGTGTCTGGCCACGAAAGAGTTCTTTCGTAAAAATGAAATCCCCTTTCGGGACTTTGATCTCTCCCAAGATCAGGAGGCGGTGACCCGTATGCTGCGTTTGACCCGTCAGAAAAAGGTCCCGGTCATTCAAAAGGGTGAAAGGTACCTGGTCGGTTTCAACGCTCAGGAGTTGGAAAAATTTCTCTATTCTTAGCCCAAAATTAGAAATGTTGGGCTGAATGAAAATACCGTTGGGGTAAAATCAAGGACAGGGGTGGGCCTATGGTGCAGCTATTGGTTGTGTATCACTCCCAGGGCGGCCATACCCGGAAAATGGCCGAGGCCGCGGCGGCCGGGGCTTCGGAAATGGAGGGTGTGCGGGTCTGCCTGCAGGAGGCCCTGGAAACCACCAGGGAAGATCTGGCCGCCTGCGACGGCCTGCTCCTCGGCTCGCCGGAGTATTTCGGGTACATGGCCGGGGCCCTCAAGGACCTCTTCGACCGATCCTATGAATCCCTGCGGGGCCTGCCCCGCGTCTTTCGCAAACCCTACGCCGTTTTTATCAGCGCCGGCAACGACGGATCGGGAGCGCTTTTACACATCGAACGGATCTGCACCGGTTTCCAGTTTAAAAAGGTCCAGGCCCCTGTCATCGCCCAGGGACCGCTTACGGAGGCCGCACTGGAACAGTGCCGGGAGTTGGGACGCACCCTGGCGGCAGGGTGCGAGGCGGGGATTTTTTGAATACAAAAAACCGAACATCCAACATCGAACATCGAATTTTGATACGAAAAATATCGTTCGGCGGTGGGAGTTCGGCGTTCGGCGAAGAAGCTAAATACAAAATTTTCATGCTTCGTGGGTGTGACGCCACAGGCTCGGTCTAAGGCCGTACCCTCATGAATCCAATCTCCATCCCCTACCTTTCCATAACCGATCTGGCCCGCGCTTATCGCGATCGTTCCCTGAGCCCGGTGGAAGTCACTCGGGCGCTGCTGAACCGGATCGAAAAAATCGACCCGGCCCTAAAAGCCTTCATACGGCTGACGCCGGAACGGGCCCTGACGGAGGCGGAACAGGCCGAAGCGGCTTTTCGGTCCGCAACCGATCCCGGCCCCCTGTGCGGGATACCCTATGCGGTCAAGGACCTCTTTGACCTGCGGGACCTGCCGACCACTGCCGGCACCCGGCTGCGCAACGGGCACCGGGCCGAAGAGGATGCCTGGGCCGTCCGGCGCCTGGCCGCCGCCGGCATGATCGTGATCGGCAAAACCCATACCGTCCAGTTCGCTTACGGGGGCGTGGGGATCAACCATGACCTGGGGACCCCCCACAACCCCTGGAAAAGGGAACCGTATGTCCCCGGCGGCTCCAGCAGCGGTTCGGCCGTGGCCGTGAGCGCCGGCCTGGTCCCGGCGGCCCTGGGTACCGATACCGCCGGTTCGGTCCGCATTCCCGCCGCCCTCTGCGGCCTGGTAGGGCTGAAAACGACCTTCGGCCGCATAGGCCGGACCGGCGTCTATCCCCTGAGCTCTCATCTGGATTCCATAGGCCCCCTGACCCGCACCGTGGCGGATGCGGCCCTGATCGCCCAGGCCCTGCAGGGGCCCGACCCCCAGGATGAAGCGACCCAGGCAACGCCGGCGGCCGATCACCTGAACGATCTGCCCGCAGATATCCAGGGACTCCGACTGGGTCTGGCGGAAACGGTCTTCTTCGATCAGACCGACCCGCAAATCGAAAAGCCCCTCCGGGAAAGCGCCCGGGTCTTTCGGTCCCTGGGCGCCCAGGTTAATTCGATCGAGATCCCCGAAGCAGCGGCAATTCTCGATAATCGGAACGCAGCCCTCTTTACGGCCGCGGAGGCCTGTGAGGTCAATCGGACTTTCCTGGACAACCACTTCGAAGAACTGGATCCGGTGGTGGCCCAGCGCATGATAGCAGGCCGGAAACTAACCGCCACCGAATTTATCGCCACCTGGCGACAGTGGCTATCCCTACGCGCAAGGGTGCTTCACCGCCTCGCCGGTATCGAGGCCCTGATCGTCCCCACCACGCCCATACCGGCCCTGCCGCTGGCTGAAGCGGACCGCTCCCCGGAGACCTACCGGACCTGCAACGCCGCTTACCTGCGCAACACCTTTGTCGGCAGCGTGCTCGGCTGGTGCGCCCTCTCCATTCCCTGCGGGTTTACGGGCCAGGGCCTGCCCATCGGGCTCATGATTTACGGCCGCCCCTTCCAGGAGGCTTTGCTCCTGCGCCTGGCCCGGGCCTATGAGCGGGCCACGGTTTGGCATGAACGCCGGCCTGATCTTTCCTGGGCGGCCCTTGAAGAGGGAAGCGGGAAGATGGATGATGGAAGCTAAAACCCACAAAAATAGAATCCTTGCCATAACGTGCCATAATAATTCCAAGACGTCATTATTTCCGTGTCATTACTGATTTTTGCTCTTTGTCTTTTCTTCCATCTTCCCTCTTCCATCTATGTTTCTTCCCTCTTCCATCTTGACTTATCCCGTCCCCCCGGATACCATAAACGGCATTTGCCCAAACTTCCTATAGAAAGGAGCTTCTGATGAACCCACCCGAATACGTGCCTGTAGCCGAGGTCAAAAAAGTCTGCCGGGAGTTGAAGATCAGCGACTGGACCAAG
>JALOOY010000518.1 GCA_025454185.1 Thermodesulfobacteriota bacterium | reverse complement strand
GCGCTGGGCCGAATACGCCCCCAACATGACCAAGGACAACCTGATCGTGCACCGCATCACCAACCCCACGGACATTCAGGACACCCATCTGGACATGCGGGAAGGGGGCTGGTGTGAAGGCAACGTGGCCGGCGTGCAGAACGGTCGCTTCCGCGGCGTTCCCGGCGGGTACCGCACCTTCATCCCCAACCTCTACATGTGCTCCTCCGGGGTGTACGGCGGGCCGGGGATCGGGCGGGGGTCGAGTTACAACTGCTACAAGATGATTGCCGAGGATTTGAAGCTGCCCATGCCCAAATACTAAGTTTGATAGAGGGAACTTAAGCTAAATTCGAAGCACGAAATCCGAAATTCGAAACAAATACCAATGACCAAATTTCCAAAACTCAAAAACAGCTACTCACGGGTTGAATGATCCCGTTTGGGGGGCCTTCAGTAACGAGCACCTGATTTTTTGGACATTTGATATTTGTTTCGGATTTCGTGCTTCGAATTTCGAATTTAACTTTTGCCAGCTTCCCGATTCTAGAGGAACACCATGCAGGCCATATCATTCGTTCTAAACGGTATCCCGCGGAAGGTAATCACCGATCCCCAGCGCAAGCTCAGCTCGGTCATCCGCCAGGACCTGAAGTTGACCGGCACCAAGGAGGGCTGCAAGGAAGGGCACTGCGGCACCTGCACCGTCCTCCTGGACGGTCAGGCCGTCCTGGCCTGCAAGATTCCGATCCTCAAAGCCCGGGGCCGTGAGGTGACCACCATCGAGGGCCTGGGCACGCCTGACCGACCCCACCCGCTGCAACTGGCCTTTGCCAAGGCCGGGGCCATTCAGTGCGGATTCTGCACGCCGGGTCTGATCCTCCGCTCCCAGGCCCTGCTCACCAAGAATCCGTCGCCCTCCCGTTCGGAAATCCAAAGCGCCTTGCAGCCCCATCTTTGCCGTTGCACCGGATATCAAAAGGTCTTCGAGGCCGTGGAACTGGCCGCGGCGGTCCTGCGAAGGGAATCCGGGCCGATCTCCCTGCAAACGGCAGGAGACCTCATCGGCCAGCCGGTGGTCCGCGGCGACGCCCTGAACAAGGCCACCGGCACGACCCTGTATGCCGACGACCTCGCCGTCGAAGGCTGCGGCTACCTGAAGGTCCTGCGCAGCCCCTATCCCCATGCCCAAATATTGGAGATCGACAAGAGCGCCGCCCAGCAGGCCCCCGGGGTCCTGGCGGTCTTCACCGCCGCGGACGTGGGCGGGACCAATATCCTGAAAATGGCGGGCGACGACCAGCCCCTGCTCTGCGGAGACAAGGTCCGCTACATCGGCGACCCCGTGGCCGTCGTGGCGGCCCTGACCGAGGAAGAGGGCCGCCAGGCCCTGAACCGGATCAAGGTGACCTACCGCCCGCTCGAACCCGTCATGACTCCCTGGGAGGCCCTGGAGGAAGGCGCCACCCGGGTCCATGACGAACGGGATAACGTCTTTTTTCAACAGCCCATAATTTTCGGCGGGGCCGAGAAAGGACGGCTGGAGGCCGATTTCGCCGTCGAGGCCCGCTACACGACCCAGACCGTGGACCACGCCTACCTGGAGCCGGATTCCGGCGTCGCTTTCATCCATGAAAACGGCCAACTGGTCATCATATCCGGCAGCCAGAATATTCATGCCCACCGCAAAACCATCGCCGGGGCCATCGGGCTCGACCTGGAACAGGTCCGCATCATCCAGCCTCCCATGGGAGGCGCCTTCGGCGGGCACCTGGACGTCTCCGTGGGCGGCCTGATTGCCCTGGCCGCCTGGAAACTCCAGCGGCCGGTGAAAATGATCTACACCCGGGATGAAGTTTTTCAGGCCACGGTCAAGCGACATCCCTTCTATATGGATTTCAAGATCGGGGCCGCCCAGGACGGCACCTTTACCGGCCTGGAGGTCGAGCTGCTGGCCGACGGCGGGGCCTACAAATCTTTCTCGGCCAGCGTCACCACCCGGGGGCTGGTCCACGCCAGCGGTCCTTACCGCTTTCGTCAGGCCCATCTGCTGGGACGGGCGGTTTACACCAATACGGCGGTCCGGGGCGCCATGCGCGGTTTCGGCGTGCCCCAGACTATTTTCGCCCTGGAATCGGCGGTGGACGAACTGGCCCAAAAAATGGGGATCGACCCGCTGGAACTGCGCCTCCAGAACGCCTTCGTTCCAGGGGATACCACGGTCTGTGGACAGATCCTGGAAGACGCCTTCGGCTTTCGGGAATGCCTCGAAACCTTGAAACCCCACTACCTCCGGGCAGGGGCCGACGCCCGCGCCCAGGAGACCGCCGAAGTGAAACGCGGCGTGGGGCTGGCGGGCATCTGGTTCGGCCCCGGACGCAGCGCCCCCGACCAGTCCGAGGCCTGGGCCGAACTGCTCCCCGACGACCGGCTCCAGATCTGGATCGGCGCCGCCGACATGGGCCAGGGTGCGGAAACGCTCTTCTGGCAGGTGGCGGCCCAGACCATGGGCTTTCCCCTGGAACGGGTCCTGGTCTGCACCACCGATACCCGCTTCACGCCGGACGGCAACTTTTCCGCGGGCAGCCGCCAGACCTATGTCTCGGGCCGG
>JALOOY010000034.1 GCA_025454185.1 Thermodesulfobacteriota bacterium | reverse complement strand
CAATGTCAGCGGATTGAGCAGCGGTGTCGACTGGCGGTCCTTGATCGAACAGATCCGAACGGCCGAACACAAGCCCATCGACCTCATTTCCAAGCAAAAAGGGGTCTACGAAAACAAATTGAAGGCCTGGCAGGAGTTGAATACCAAGCTGCTGGGCCTTAAAACGGCCGCAGAAAAAATCAATACCGCTCAGGGTTTCAATCTCCTCACCAGTAGCTCCCTGTCTTCTTCCGCCACGAAGCCCGAGGACCTGTTGACCGCCACCATTGGGGAGGCAGGTCAAATCGGATCGTATGCCCTCGAAGTGTTGCAAACGGCCCGGGTGGAAAAATGGTCCAGCCGCAGCTTTGCCAGTCAATCTACGGCGTTGGGGACAGGTTATGCCGGTACGTTTCAGGTCAACGGAAGGACGGTGACAGTGGCGGCCGACGATACCCTGGCGGATGTGCGCAACAAGATCAACAACCTGAACAGCGGCGATCAGGCCACGAAGGTAATCGCCTCCATCGTCTCCTATTCGGCCACGGATAACCGGCTGATCCTGACCAGTCAAACCGAGGGGGCGGCGGGCCTTACCCTCCAAGCGGCAGGCTCGCCCGATCTGGTGGCGGCCTTTGAGTTCACCGAGATTCAATCCGGGAGGGACGCCTCGCTTAGAGTGGACGGGGTTTCCGTGACGCGTTCTTCCAATACCATCAGCGACCTGCTGCCCGGCATCATCTTGAACCTCAACAAGGCCGAACCCGGCACAACGGTTACCCTGAATATCGATCGGGATTTGGACGGCTTAACCGGCCTGATCAGGGATTTTGTCGACCAGTACAATCAGGTCATGGATTTTGTTCGGACCCAGTCCACGTATAACAAAACAGACCAGCAGACCGGGGGCGTATTGTTCGGCGACGGGACCCTGCGGTCCGTGAAAAAAGAGCTGACCGGAGCGATAATCAATCCCGTTTGGGGGGTCACGCCGGCTTTCGCCATTTTAGGCCAGGCCGGAATCAAACTGGACAATCAGGGGAAATTGTCGGTGAATGAGACGACCCTCCAGGGCTACCTCCAGACCAATTTCGAAGACATCAAAAAGCTGTTTATCGCCGAGGGAACCTCCAGTTCCGGCAGTTTGGATTATGTGACCCACGGGGTAAAAACCAATTCCGGGACCTATGCCGTCAACATCACCCAGGTACCCGCACCCGGGGTGGACGCGGCCGGCACCATCAACGGGGAGGCGGCCGTAGGCAGCGGCAATACCCTGACCGGGGCCCCGGGGACCTCGGTGGAGGGATTGGTGGTCCGTTATGAGGGCACTGCCACCGGCGTTGTGGGCAGTGTTACCCTGACCATGGGGGTGGCCGAGGCCTTCTCCCGGGTCCTTTCTCATCTGACCGACAGCCTCGACGGATATGTCGCGGATAAACAGGACGGCATTCAGACCCGCATTGATAATCTCAATAAAAAAATCGACGTCATGGAAGACCGTTTGGACAGGCGGATGGAAACTTTGACCAGCCAATACGTGGCCATGGAGACAGCTATGAGTAAGATGCAGAGTTTGAGCTCCTGGCTTTCGTCACAAATCAGCCAACTCAGCAGCTAATAGGAATCAGGAGGAATGTACCGCATGCAGCCTTATCGGCAATTGAACCGCTACAACCAGGTGGCCGTGGAGACCGCCGACCAAAAAGAATTGATCCTGATGTGTTACGACGAGGCCATCCGGTCCCTGCAGCAGGGAAAGGAATGTTACCTGAAGCGACAATATGCGGCCAAAGCCGAGTTTTTCATCCGGGCCCAGAATATAATAAACGAATTGCTGGTTTCTCTGAACATGGAGGCAGGCGGGCAAATTGCCTTTAATTTAAAGCGTATCTATCAATTTGTTATTGATCAGATCACCGTGGCGGATTTGAAAAAAGACCTGAAGTTGGTGTCCGATTTGACCGGCATGCTGGGGGAACTGCGGGCCGCTTGGGCCCAGGTTGACGCCCGCCCGGCCGGTGCCAACGTTTACGGCCCGTGCCAGGCGCAAACGCCCAGCATCCGCGGCTTTGCCGTTTAGAGGGCTCGCCATGCTAATCATTGCCGACCTGCTCGAAAAAAAGCACCGCCTCTACCGGCGGCTGAAGGAGAACCTGCAGTCGTTCAAGGGGGCCCTGGAGCGGGGGGACGAGGCCCACTGGGCGCCCCTGACCCGGGAGCGGGAGGAAATCCTGCAGACCATCGACGCCCTGGACCGCCAGATGGTCCGGGCCGGCTATCCTGCCGGGGCGGCTAAGGTCCACCAGGGGCCGGAAAACGGTCCCGTCTCGGCCGGGATCGCCAGGATCAAGGAGATCTGGCAGGACGTCTTCCATTTGAATCTGGAATGCCTGCGGTTCGCCGAGGTGCGCTGCCGGGACCTGAAGACCGAAATGGCCACCGCGGGGCGGGAGGTTCAGAACGTAAAAAAATATATGGCCCCGAGCCCCTACACGCCGCGTTTTATCGACCTGGTTAAATGAAAAAGAGCCCCACGTTAGCCTGCTCCAGTCCCCTTGCTGAGCCGTTGCGGGAAGGGGATTTTTTGTTTAATGCAGCCGGCCCGCAGAC
The DNA here is from genome assembly GCA_025454185.1 of Thermodesulfobacteriota bacterium. Lineage (GTDB taxonomy): Bacteria > Desulfobacterota > RBG-13-43-22 > RBG-13-43-22 > RBG-13-43-22 > JACRCK01. The sequence goes on along the minus strand of JALOOY010000034.1, from coordinate 8,953 downwards.
CGATAGAATCAGTGAGTCTCGATGTAGAAAGGATTGCAGCGCATGAACATTCTGGTAGTTTCAAGGGCAACAACGTCTTCCTGGCCACCGACGGGATGGAAGGCTTGAACTGGATCCAGAAAATCGAGATGGATTGCGTCTTCATGGATATGTACATGCCCGGCTTCACCGGTCTGGAAACCCTGGGACGGATCAAGCAGATCAGCCCGGACATGATGATCGTCATCATGACCGGTCAGCCCTCTTTTGAGATCATGATCGAGGCCATTCAAAAGGGGGCCTCGGATTTCCTGATCAAGCCCTTTCAACTGGAACAGGTGAGTTTGACCCTGGAGCGGCTGACCAAGGAAAAGCGGCTCCTCAACGAAAACAAAATGCTGACCCAGGAGTTGCGGGCCAAGAAGACCCTGGAGGACTTGAACAAGAAACTGGAAAAGAAGGTCAAGGAGCAGACCATCCTTTATACGATCATGGACCAGTTGAGCCGGGTCCGGGGCAAGGATGACCTCTTCAAACAGATCGTCAAGATGGCCGGGCACCTGACCGAGGCCCAGAAGGTTTCCTTTTTTATCTGGGACCGGGAGGAAAACGTGCTCCGGCTTATTGCCGCCCTGGGCATCGATCCCCAATGGCTGAACCAGTACGAAGTGCCGGTGGGCCGGGGGATCGTGGGCAAAGTGGCCCAGGGCGGGATCCCGGTCCTGTGCCAGGAGCGCCGCGATTATCTGCCCCAGATGGAGGAGGCCCCCCAGTTCTATGACGGGTCCACTTTTCTGGCCCTGCCCCTCAAGATCCGCCAGGAAACCTTCGGGGTCCTGCAGGTGGCCGGCCGGGTCGAGGGACAGCCCTTCACCGAAGAGGACCTGTTTCTCCTGTCCATCCTCAGTGAAAAGGCGGCCATGACCATCGAGAACATCGCCCTCTACGAGAACGTGGTGGCCAATCTCTACGCCACGCTGCGGGCCCTGGTCAATACCATCGAGGCCAAGGACCCCTATACCATGAAGCATTCCGAGCGGGTGACGCACCTGGCCATGGCCATCGCCCGGAAAATGAACCGGCCGGAAGAGGAAGTTGCCGCCCTGGCCTTTGCCGGACCGCTCCATGACATCGGCAAGATCGGCGTCCAGGACTACATCCTCCTGAAGCCCTCCAAACTCAATCCGGAAGAATTCGACATGATCAAGATGCATCCCACCACCGGGGAGCGGATCATCAATGAACTGGGCATCTCCACCCTGGAGAAATCCATCATCCGCCATCACCATGAACGGTGGGACGGGCGGGGCTATCCGGACGGTCTGCAGGCGGAAGAGATCCCCGTCCTCTGCCGGATTATCACCGTGGCCGACGCCTATGATGCCATGACCTCCGACCGCTCCTACCGCAAGGCCCTGACCCAGGTAGAGGCCCTGGCCGAAGTGCAGCGCTGCAGCCGGCAGCAGTTCGACCCCCAAGTGGTCGAGATTTTGATGGAGATCATCCGGGAAGGGTACGAGCCTCCGGTGTCCGAATGGGCGACCGAGGTGGAGGACACGCTGCTGCCGCTGGCCGCCCAGGCTTCTTAAATTAGAATGTAGCCGCAGACAGACCCGGACAAAAATAGGAAAGGGGGAATCGGTGACGCCGGTTCCCCCTTTCTATTGACCTCAGAGGTGCCAACCAATTTATCAGAATGAAGTAGCCTCCCCTCCCACTTAAAAGGTGGTTAATAACCGAGCTTTTTGGGGGCTGCCGCCGCGGGCCCCTGGGCGGCCTGGGGATCTTGGAAGGCGGCGGGTTCCGTTTTCTTCTCCCGGCTGTTCAGGACCACCACGTCCACCCGCCGGTTCTGGTTGCGGCCTTCGCCGGTGTCATTGGCAGCCACCGGACGGTGTTCGCCATAGCCGGCCGCGGAGAGTTTCTGGGGATCGAATTTGAAATGGGTCAGCAGGTAACGGATGATGGTGGTGGCCCGGGCCGTGGAAAGCTCCCAGTTGGAAGGAAACTGGGCGGTGTTGATGGGAACATTGTCCGTGTGGCCTTCGATGCGGATGGGATGATCCAGGGGCTGCAGGGTCTGGCCCAGGGCCTCGAGAAAGGGGATCACTTCCGGCCGGATGGCGGCCTCGCCGGTACGGAAAAAGTACTGATCCGAAACCCGGATCACCAGCCCCCGTTCCTGCACCAGCAGATTCATCTGGTACGAGGGGGCGCCTTTAACCCCCTCCCCTTTTCCGGCCGCCCCCTCGATTTTTGCCTTCAAGTCCTCGGCCAGCTTCCTGGCCTCCTGGGACTTGGCGCCGCTGAGGGGGACGATGGTCACCTGAATGGGGCTGCTGAAGTCATTAAAAACGCCGGCCCGGCTGCTGGGGGTCTGCACGGAGATGACCGAGCCCAAGGCCCGCTGCAGCGATTCCACCGCCGAGCCCATCTTCTGTTCGTCCACCCGGGACATGGCGTACATGGTCACAAAGAAGGCAAAGAGCAGGGTAATGAAATCGGCATAGGAGACCAGCCAGCGTTCCAGATTTTCGTGTTCTTCTACCTTTTTTTTCCGGGCCATAAAGGTTAGGTTTTCTCCTTGTTCGGGTTTTTGTTTTTCTGCTGTTCCGAAAGATAGGTGGTCAGCTTTTCCTCGATCAGGCGGGGGTTCTCTCCGGTAGACAGGGCCACCACCCCTTCGAGAATCATTTCGTTGATGACCAGACCTTCCGCCTGGCGCAGGGCCAACTTGGTGGCCATGGGCAGAAAGAAGAGGTTGGCTGAACCAACCCCGTACACGGTGGCCACGAAGGCCACGGCAATGCCACCGCCCAGTTTGCTGGGATCGTTGAGATTCTCCATGACGTGAATAAGCCCCAGCACGGCCCCCAGAATCCCAATGGTCGGGGCATAGCCGCCGGCGGCCTGGAAGACCTTGCTGCTGATCTTCCCGTATTCATCCTGGTAGGCCAGTTCCGTTTCCATGGCCTCGCGCATGATCTTGGGTTCCACGCCGTCCACCGCCATGGTCAGGGCCTTTTTCAGGAAGGGGTGCTCGATATTTTTGATTTCTTTTTCGAGGGAAAGGATGCCTTCCTTGCGGGCCTTGTTGGCATAGTTCGTGATCAGCTCGATATATTCGAAGGGATTGAGGGCCGGTTCCTTAATGATGTTCTTGACGTCTTTAAAGGCGCCCAGGACACCCTCGAAAGGGAAGCTGAGGAAAACGGCCCCGAAAGTCCCCCCCAGAACGATGATGGCGGCCGTGGGCTGGGCGATGGACCCGAGGTGCCCGCCCTCGAGGAGCATGCCCCCGATGACCGCGCCGACCCCCAGAAGCAGACCGATGAGCGATGCCTTATCCATGTGCCTTCTATTCGATGGGAATGGCGGGATTGAAGATGCTGCGCCGGAATTGAATCACCCGGCGGATAATCTCGCTCACCCGTTCCTGCACCAGTATCTTCTCCCCGTTGGACAGGGTGATTACGGTGTCGGGTGTTTCTTCCATGAAGAGGATCAAATCCGGATTGACAATCATCGGGGTGTGGTCCAACCGGCTTACCTGAATCATAGTCCCATCTCTCCTTACCCCTATTTATCGGTCAGGGGCGTGGCCAACTTGAGCAGTTCCGGACCAGCGGCCGGACATATTTCAAAGCTGTTTAACAGGACAGGGAATTTTAAGAAAGGGCGGCCCGGCCGCCACCCCGGAGGGGTGGGGGGCCAGCGGGCCCGAAGCGGAGTAGATTGGCAAACCTGGCATTCTTATTGCAAAAATAATTTCCGGACCAAATTATTTATTCAGTTTGGGGAAAATATGACCGATCAGTAAGTCGGGAAAAGGCGCCGGCAGTGCCGTCCCCGCCATTTCGAAATCAAAAGGGTCTTTTTATGATTGTTTCTAATGCGCAACTTACCGAATCCCTGAACCAGTTGGCCCTGCAGACCGTTCTGATCGACCCGGAAGACCTGATGTCCCTGGGGGCCATCCTGGAACAGATAGAGAAGATCGGGTCCCTTTGCCGGGATGCGGACCGGGCGGCCGCCGCCGCTCTCGGAGGGGGCCTGCAGGGCCTGGTGGAAAAAATCATTCTAAACGAGATCGGCGACGCCGTCCGGGCCGTGAGCCTGCTGAGTGAGGGGGTCAAGGCCCTCCAGAATCTGATTGAGCGGGGCTGCGCCGCGGCCGACGATTCGGGCGCCGAGGCTTTCTGGAAAGACCTGGCCGATCTGACCGGAATCAAGCCGCCGGCCCTGGGGAAAGCGGCCTTGGGAATCCCGGAACACCGGGAGACCCCGCAGGAGGCCGCCAGCGGAGACCCCCCGGGGGAGGCCTCCTGTTCGTTGGCCCAGGACCAGGACCTGCTGCGGGACTTCATCTCCGAGGGTCTGGAACATCTGGACACCATCGAGGTGAATTTGATCAATCTGGAGCAGGCGCCGGGAGACCAGGAGACCATCAACGCCATTTTTCGCCCCTTTCATACCTTGAAAGGGGTGTCCGGGTTTCTGAATCTTCAGGATATCCACCGTTTTTCCCATGCGGTGGAATCACTGCTGGATGACGCCCGTAATGAGAAGCTGTCCATCGACCAGGATATTATCGATTTCATTTTAGAAGCCGTGGACCTTCTGAAAAAAATGGTGCTGGAAGTCAGGACCCGGATGGAGAGCGGCCGGCCGGGAACGGGCACCTGGGACCTGACGGCCTACCTGCAGCAGATCGAACGGTTGCGGCAGCCCCCGGCCGAAGGCGAGGGCCTGCGGCTGGAAGAGCAGACGAATGCGCCCAGCCTGGGCGAAATCCTGACGTCCAAAGGGCTGATCGCCCCGGAGGACATCCAGGAGGCCCTGAAGATTCAGGCCCAACAGCAAAGCGGAAAGAAATTGGGCGAGATCCTGGTTGCCGAAGAAAAGGTCAGACCCCGGCAGGTCATCGAGGCCCTGCGGGATCAACGAAAAATTTCCGGGGAGTTCTCCGAATCCACCGTCAAAGTGGATACCCAAAAACTGGATAACCTGGTGGATCTGGTGGGCGAGCTGGTCATCGCCCAATCCCTGGTCCAGCAGAATCCCATCGTCACCCATCTGAACGATCCCAAGCTCTCCCGTGATTTTGGCCAACTGAAGAGGATCACCACCGACCTGCAGAAAATTGCCATGTCCCTGCGCATGATCCCGATTCGGCAGACCTTTCAGAAAATGATCCGCCTGGTCCGGGACCTGGCCCGCAAAACGGACAAACTGGTGGAGTTGCAGATGCACGGCGAGGAAACGGAAATCGACCGCAACATGGTCGAAGCCTTGTACGACCCGCTGGTCCACATGATCCGCAACGCCGTGGACCACGGCCTGGAAGTCCCGGCAGGTCGCCAAGCCGCCGGCAAGGCCGAGACGGGACGTTTGGTGCTGCAGGCCTACCAGAAAGGGGGGAATATCGTCATCGAGATCGAAGACGACGGCCAGGGCCTGAACCGGGAGAAGATCGTCCGCAAGGCCCGGGAGCGGGGGCTGATCACCGCCGATACTCCCTTGACCCCTTTCATGATCGATAACCTGATCTTCGAGCCGGGTTTTTCCACGGCCGACCGGGTCACCGATGTTTCCGGGCGCGGGGTGGGCATGGACGTGGTCAAGCGGGCTATCGAACGCCTGAAGGGCAAAGTGGACGTTTTTTCCGAGGAAGGGCAGGGCTGCCGTTTTGCCATCCGGGTACCCTTGACCCTGGCCATCATGGACGGCATCATCGTGCGCATCGGCCCGGAACGCTATATCATCCCCACCGTTTCCATCAAGGAGACCTTCCGGCCCCGGCCGGCCGATGTGTCCACGGTGCAAACGCGCGGCGAGGTGGTCCAGGTGCGCCGGATGCTGCTGCCGTTGGTGCGCCTTTATGACTTGCTGGGCGTGGCCCCCCAACGGCGGGAGCCTTGGGAGGCCCTGGTGGTGGTGGTGGAAAACGAAGGGCAGCAACGCTGCCTGATGGTGGACGATCTGGTGGGCAAACAGGAGGTAGTGATCAAAAACCTCGGAGAAAAATTCAAGGCGGTTAAAGGGTTGGCCGGCGGCGCCATCATGGGTGACGGCCGCGTGGGATTGATACTGGATATTAATGGGATATTTGAATTGCATCAAAACTGACCTGCCAAAGGAGGACATTGTTCATGTCGGTATTAGGCCGCCTTTCCATGATGAAAAAACTCTTAATCGGTCCGCTGGTGGTCATCTTTTTTTTGCTGATGATGGCCTTTCAATCCTATCGGGGATTGTCCGACCAACAGGAGGCCCTGACGACCATCTATAAGGTTAAATATGCCAATTACCAGGAGGCTTCGGGGATTTGGCAGGAGGTAGCCGGGGTCAATGCCAATGTCAATAAATTAATGAACTGGATCAACTCCAATACCAACAAAGACCGGGTGGAGGAATTGGGCCAGGCCCAGGTGGCCGTACTGGATAAAAATGTGGAATCGTTGAACCGGTTCGCCAAAAAACCCGATTTGACCGAGGAAGGAAAAAAGTTGACGGAGACCGCCGTAGGGGGGGTGAAGGCCTACCGCAAGGCCGTGGCCGACGCCATTGATATCTCGGTCGCCGACGTAAATGCGGCTACGGTCATGGTCAGCAGCGTGGTGGAGGAAAACTATCAGCGGGTACATAAGACCCTGCAGGGGTTGCTGGATCTGCAAAACAGGGCAAGTCAAGAACAGTATCAGGCCTCCCTGAACGGCTACAAGCGTACCTTGCTGATTTTTATGACGGTGCTGCTGGCGGCCATTTTATTTTCGGTAGGGATCAATGTGGCCCTGGCGCGCATTATTTCCAAGCCTATCAACCAAGCGAATGAGACCATCCAGCAGATCGCCCGGGGGGACCTCACCCGGGAGATCCACCTCGACAGCCGGGACGAGATCGGCGAACTGGTGGGGGCTATCGATGCCATGCGCCGCAAATTCGGGGAGGCCGTGGGCCAGTCGGTGGCCATGTCCCAGTCCCTGTCCGGCGCCGCCTCCCAGCAGGCCGCCGCCCTGGAAGAGACCTCCTCGTCGTTGGAAGAAATGGCTTCCATGACCAAGCAAAATGCCGGCCATGCCGATCAGGCCAATCAGTTGATTGCCGTGACCCATGGCCTCATGGGCAAGGCCAATGACTCCATGGGGGACCTGACCACCTCCATGAAAGAGATCGCCCAGGCCAGCGAACAAACCCAGAAGATCGTCAAGACCATCGATGAAATCGCCTTCCAGACGAACTTGCTGGCCCTGAACGCCGCCGTGGAAGCCGCCCGGGCCGGCGAGGCCGGGGCCGGGTTTGCCGTAGTAGCCGATGAGGTCCGGAACCTGGCCATGCGGGCCGCCGACGCGGCCCGAAATACCTCGGGACTGATTGAAGACATTGTCAAGAAAATCCAGGGCGGGGTGTCGGTGGTCACGGCCACCAACCGGAATTTCAACGAGGTCTCCACCAACTCCGGCAAGGTGCGGGAACTGGTCGAGGAGATCGCCGCCGCCTCCAAGGAGCAGTCCCAGGGGATCGAACAGATCAACCAGTCCGTCGCCGAAATGAACAAGGTCACCCAGCAGAACGCCTCCGTAGCGGAAGATCTGGCGGCCGTCATGGCTACCTTTAAAACCGGGACCGGCGGCCGCGAACCGGACGCGGGGAGCCCCCGGCACAGGGCCCCGGCCCAGCAGCAGGAACCCGTTGCTGCCGGTCTCCCGGCCCGGGCTTCCGCCAGAGAAATTTCGCCTGGAGAGGTGCTGCCCTTGGAAGAGGGCGATTTTTAAGAGGAGCGGCCCCCGGGAATTCAGGAGTTGGGGTCGTTAACCAGCAGTCCGTGATAAACGAAGAACAGGAGGCACTTATGGGAGAAGCGGCCAGAAAAGTGGACACCATGACCCATATGCTCCGGGACCAGGAAGGGAAATACCTCACCTTTACCCTGGGCCAGGAGGAATACGGCATCGGCATTTTAAAGGTACGGGAGATCATCGGCATGATGGAAATTACTTCCGTACCCCGGACCCCCGAACACGTCAAAGGGGTTATCAATCTGCGCGGCAAAGTGATCCCGGTCATTTCCCTGCGTTGCAGGTTCGGAATCCGGGTGGAAGATTTCACCGAGCGAACCTGCATCATCGTGGTGGAAATTCTGGGGACCACCGGGGCCGTTCCCATCGGCATCATCGTCGATTCGGTCTCGGAGGTATTGAACATCTCCGGGGAGGACATCGAACCGACCCCGGCCCTGGGCAGCGCCCTGGACACCCAGTATATCCTGGGCATGGCCAAGGTCAAGGGCAAGGTCAAGATCCTGCTGGACATCGACCGGGTATTGTCCACGGACGAGGTGTCGGCCCTTGCTTAATCCTTCCGGAAACGCCTTTTCGGAGCACGAATTAACCCAGGCCGACTTTGCCAAGATCAGCCGGCTCATTTATGAACAGAGCGGGATCGCCCTCCATGAAGGGAAAAAAGAGCTGGTGCGGGCCCGCCTGGGGAAACGGCTGCGCCAGGGACGGTTCCAATCCTTTCGGGAGTATTACCAGTTTGTGGTACAGGACGATACCGGTGAGGAACTGGTCTATCTGCTGGATTCCATTTCCACCAACTTGACCAGTTTTTTCCGCGAGCAGGCCCACTTTGATTATCTGCAAAATGATCTGCTGCCCCGCTGGCGGACCACCCGAGCGGGCCGGGACAAGCGCCTGTCCATCTGGAGCGCCGGTTGTTCGAGCGGGGAGGAGGTCTATTCGATCGCCATGATCCTGCTGGAAACCCTGGAAAACTGGGACATACGGATCCTGGCCTCGGATATCTCCACCCGGGTGCTGAAAAAGGCCGCCGCCGGCATCTACGAAATGGAACGCATCCGCGCCATCCCGCCGGCCGTCGTGAAGAAGTATTTTCTGCGGGGGGAAAACAACTGGCGGGACCATGTAAAGATAAAGAATTTTGTCAAGGCGCTGGTCACCTTCCAGCGGGT